>JAJYIO010000309.1 GCA_021790035.1 bacterium
AGGTCACCTTCTTGACCGGCTCGGCGACGGCTCGGAGCACGTCCTCACCGTAATAGGACAGCGGCAAGGATGCCATCGGGGGCGCGGACCTCGTTTCTCGAGCTGAGTTCTACTGAACAACAGTATAACGCAGCGCCGGCGGCAGCGGCGCCCGCCGGGCCGGTCGACGTGCGAGGATCGTCCGCGAGCGAACCGCGCTAGCTCACATGGTTGGAGCCCTGAAACAGAGCCCCAATCCACGAAAACAGCGAACTGAAGAGGCTGCCGATCCAGCCCAGTGTCGACGTCAGCAGGTTTCCGGCCCAGGATTGACTCGAGACCGTGGCACTGGCCAAGGGCGGAGACGAGGTCGGCGCCGGGTTCGCCGGAGGTGATGACGCAGCCGCGACCGGGACTGACGCAACGGAGAGTCTCGGGCCCGTTCGCATCGCGGGACCGGGTACCGCAGAGATCATGGCACTGGCCTCCTTCGCGGACAGGCTGTCTGGCTCACCACCGAGTGCCTTGTCGCAGTCCCGTGCGCCCAGCGGGGTAAAGCTCAGACAACGACCGGGTAAAACTCGAGCTAAGACCTGGCCTTTTACCTGGAAATCACCGGCTGTCTTCGAGTCGATCGCCTGGCTCCGCTCTAGCACGACGGGGCGCTAGAATAGAGGGACGGCCGTTGCTGGTCGGACGGCTGGCAGCCAGGGGCCGGAGTCGGATTCGCGGCCAGCGGAGAATCGATGGGAGGGGACGTTGAGTCGTGTCTGCCGGATCCACGGCCAGAACGCCACGGGCCGCTGCCTCCATTGTGGCGTCCTGGTTTGCGATCGCTGCGCTCCGCCGGAACGGCCTTGTCCGTTCTGCCGGCTCGGAACGATCCGGCCGCTGGGCGTCTCCACCCTCTTGCGGCAGACCGCGGGGCTGGACGAGTGCGTCAACCACCCTCGCATCCGGGCCGTTGCGACCTGCCCGGATTGTGGAAAGCGATTCTGCCCCTCTTGCTTGAACCCGTTCGGCCAGTGCATGACATGTGGGGACGCGCGCGCACGTCGAATGCCGCCGGCCAAGGTCCTCCCCGCGGGGCAAATGCGTGGTAGGGGCATCAAGGGACATAAGGAGCATCTGGGCGTGTACCGCTTTGTCATCGGAGCTGCCATCATCGTCGGGCTCGCGGAGGTGGCGCACTGGCAGTACATGGCGCTCAAGAAGGCCGCCCTGCACCGCGAGGAGCCGGCCGGGGCATGGAGCCAGATGGCGCTGTCGCGGCTCCTGGAACGGCTCGGCGTGTCCCGGCCCGGTACGGTCGGATCGGCATCGGATCGAGAATCCGGTGTCCGGGATCGCACGGAGGTGGCCCCGGCTCCCGGTCTTGCTGACGGCGCCAGGGTGCCGCTTCGTCTCGGAGAGACGGACCAGGCCCGTGTCGACGCGCCGATCGGCCCTCACGAGCCGGTTTCGACTCGCCCGCACGTGTCCATCACGTCGCCGGGTCCGGGTATGCGCGTTCAGGGCCAGACGCTGGTCGGCGCCGAACTCACGGGTCTCGAGACGATCGGGCGGGTCGAGTTCGACGTCAACGGCGAGACTCAGGACATCACCAACGTGGCGCCGTTCCGGTTCGAATGGGATACGACACACACTCCCAACGGCCCGGCCACCCTGCGGGTGGTGGTCTACAATGAAGCCGGGCGTGCTCGCTCGTCTTCGACGGTGCGGGTGCGGGTCGAAAACTGAACAGGTTCACATGGATTGGGAGACGTCCGCCAGGCGAGGAAATCCGCGCGGCGTAGACGGCGGGTACGTGAGCAGGCACTGCAGCGGTTGACGAAGCATGGCTGCCAACGATTTGAGGAGTTCGCGTCGTGAAGGCCACCTACGAGCGCACCCGACCCTTTGCCCGGAAGTATCGGGGTTGGATGGCCCTGGGCGTCCGGGCCGCGCAGATTCTGGCTCTCGGGGCCACAATGGCGCTCTGGTCCGTCAGCCTGCAGACAGCCCCCGCCCGCGCCGTGACGGCCGCTCTCGAGCAAGGTAGCCGGCCGGCAACGCCTGGCACCCTGCGCGTGTTCGAGATCCGCGACGTCGCGGACAACCCGATCGCCCGGCCGTCGGCCCGTCCCCGGATCGTGTCCCTGGCTCCGGCCCTCACGGAGATCCTCTACGCCATCGGCGCCGGGGGCGACCTCGTCGCGGACTCGGACTACTGCGATTACCCGGCTGCAGCGAGAAAGCTCCCGCACGTCGGCGCATTGCGAACCCTCCGGCTCGAGCGCATCGTGGCCTTGCGACCGACCCTCGTGGTGACGGCTTCCGGGCCCCGAGCCGTGTACCTTTCGGTCGAGCACCTGACCCGGGCGCCCGTGTTCGTCGCCGAGGATGGCAGCGTCGCGGCGATCGTGCACAACACAGAGGCCCTGGGGGTGCTGACCGGCCACCTGGCGCAGGCCGAGGCTCTGATAAAGCGGATCCGCTCCCATCTGGCGGCCGTGTCTGCCCGTGCGTGCTGCGAGCCGCATCCGACGGTCTTCTACATGGTCTGGAACGACCCGTTGCAGACGGCATCTCCCAGGAGCTACCTCGGGGAGCTCATCGCCGATGCCGGGGGCCAGAACATTGCCCCGGTCGGCCCGGGGTTCTATCCGCGGATGTCATGGGAGACGCTCTTGGTCGACAAGCCGGACATCGTCATCGGTCCCCGGAATCTGGCCGCGGCGGTCCGTGCGGCGGGCAAGGAGCTCGGTGCCCGGACCGCGGTGCTCGACGACGACATCCTCTCGCGCCCAGGGCCCCGCGTCGTCGATGCCATCGATCTGCTGTACCAGGCCATCCATGGCGAGAGCCCGAAGCCCGGCAAACCCTCTTGAGGCGGGCCCGAGGGCTTCAAGCGGGAATCACCTGCCCGCAAGGACCTCCTGGCCATCCCAGGCTTCGAAGCTCCGGAACGTGGCGTGCGGGAGATTCTCCTGCTTGCCGGCGGGTGAGACCTTGACGAGGTCGATCGTCTGCTCGTGCAGGTCGGCGATCGACGCCGAATTGCAATACGAGAGGCCGCTCCGGACGCCCCCCTCCAGGTCGTGGACCAGGGTCGCGACCGGCCCCTGGAGCGGCAGATAAGTCTCCACGCCCTCCGGCGTCCGTTCGATACCGATCACCTGCTGGGCGCCGGCCGAGGCCATGCCGCGATAGAGCTTGCACGGACGACCGTGGTGGGCGACGACTTCGCCCGGGGACTCGTCCGTTCCTGCGAAAAGACTGCCGATCATCACGGTGTGGGCCCCTGCGACCAGTGCCTTGACGATGTCGCCAGAATTGCGGATGCCACCGTCCGCAATGAGGGTCGGGGCATGAAGAGTCCTGGGCCTGGCCTTGCGGCGCTCGACGTCCCACCAGCGATCCAGTGCCCCCCGCGCCTTGAGGATGGCGGTCAATTGCGGCACCCCGCAGCCGGTGACGATGCGGGTCGTACATACTGCGCCCGGGCCGACGCCGACCTTGATGGAGTGGGCGCCCGCGTCCAGCAGGTCCCAGGCGCCTTCAGCGGTGGCGACGTTGCCGGCGATGATCCACAGGCCTGGATGCTTCTCGCGTACGACCTGGATCATCTCGATCACGCGGTCGCTATGGCCGTGGGCGACATCGATGAGCACCCCGCCCAGCTCGGGCCCGGCCTGCTTGATCTTGTCCAGATCCTCGGTCTTGACGCCGAGGGTCAGGATCTTGATGCCCGGTACGCGGTTGACCATCTCGAGCTGACTGTCGCCAGGCAGAAAACGGTGGATGACTCCCAGGCCGCCGAGCTCGTGCATGGCCCTGGCCATCTCGAACTCGGTCACGGTGTCCATGTTGGCGCTGATGAACGGCAGATCCAGCTCCAGGTCGCCGACCAGGCGAGTCCTCAAGGAGACCTGCTTGCGCGAGAACACGCTGCTACGCTTGGGAACGATCAGGACGTCGTCGAACGTGAGGGCGGGGCTCTCGATCAACTTGACGGACACGAACCTACCTCGAGAAGGATCCAGAGGGCCCGCTGCCGCTAACCATCCGGATCAAGCCAACTTTCCATTCTAGCACGCGAGCTCCTTGGGCCTCTGCGTCGCCAGCGGCAGGTCAGGTCGACGGGGAATC
>JAJYIO010000310.1 GCA_021790035.1 bacterium
GAATGCGAGATCGGGCGTCTGTGGGAGGCCTTCGGACACATCGAGGCCGGAGATGCCGCCCGACGCGGAGGCCTGGGGCTCGGGCTCCCGATCACCAAGAAGCTGGTCGAACTCCACGGTGGCACGGTCACCGTCGCGAGCAAGCCCGGCGGGGGGAGCACCTTCACGGTGCTGCTGCCGGCCTTCGACACCAGGACTGCCGCCGCCGGGCCGCAGCTCCCGGATTCTCCTACGTGAACATCGCCGCGGCGCTCGTCGTGGCCCCGAGCATCCTGAGCTGGCGGACGGTGTCGTCGAAGGGCGTGTTGTCCCGGATGTCCTGCTTGAGGTAGCCCTTGATCTGCTCCCACATCGAGATGGCGCGGTCAAAGGCGGGGTTGCTCCCTCTGACATACGCCCCGACGTTGAGCAGGTCCTGGACCTCCTTGTAGTCGGCGATCATCTGGAAGACGGCCTGGCGGGCCTGCTTGTGCTCCTTGGTCGCCAGGACGTCCAGCAAACGGGAAACGCTCTGCAGCACGTCAATCGCCGGAAAGATGCCCTGAGCTGCGATGGATCGAAGCATGACGATGTGGCCGTCGAGCACGCCGCGAACGGTGTCGGCGATCGGCTCGTCCATGTCGCCACCGTCGACCAGCACCGTATAGATCGCCGTGATCGAACCCTTCTCGCTCGTACCCGCCCGCTCGAGGAGCTTCGGAATGAGCGAGAAAACCGACGGGGTGTACCCCTTCTGCGCGGGCGGCTCGCCGATCGCCAGCCCGATCTCGCGCATCGCCATCGCGAAGCGCGTCATCGAGTCCATCATCAAGAAGACCTTGTTGCCCTGATCGCGGAAGTACTCGGCGATGGAGGTCGCCACCAGCGGCGCCTTGAACCGCATCAAGCTGGAGGTATCGCTCGTCGCCACCACCACGACGGAACGCCTCAAGCCCTCCTCGCCCAGCGAGTACTCGAGAAATTCCCGGACCTCGCGCCCGCGCTCTCCGACCAGGCAGAGCACGGAAAGATCCGCCTTGGTCTGCCGGGCGATCTGGCCCAGCAAGGTGCTCTTGCCCACACCCGAGCCAGCGAAGATCCCGATGCGCTGGCCCTCTCCCAGGGTCAAGAAGCCGTCCATGACTCGCACACCGGTGGGAAGGACGGTGTCGATGAGCCGCCGCGTCATCGAGTTGGGGGGAGCGTTCATCTGCGGCGTCGTCGTCTCGTAGATGAGCGGCCCCTTGCCATCGATGGGATTGCCGAGCCCATCCAGCACGCGCCCGAGCAGCATGGGACCGACCTTGACGCTGACCATCCGCCCCGTAGCCACGACCTCGCAGCCGGCCCCGATGCCTTCCATCTCGGAAAGGGGCATCAGCATGACGCGCCGGGGCTTGAAGCCGACGACCTCGCAGGGGAAGACCAGCTTGCGATCCTGCGAGTAGATGTGGCACAGCTCTCCGTAGCGCACGCCTTGCAGCTGCGCCTCGATGACCAGACCCACGAGCTGCACGACGATCCCTCTGGCTCGGACGGGTTCGGTATCCCGCAACGCGAGGGCGTAGGGCTCGAGAGAGAAGTTCACGGCTTCAAGCCTCTTGACGTCGCTGCACGGCTACTGGTTGAGATCCTCGAAAGCCTGCGACTCGGCATCCTCGACCTCGGCCAGCTCCCGCTGCACGTTCTGGAAGACCTCCTGCAAGACCGAGAGCTGGGTCTTGATCGTCGCATCCACCGTGCCGGATCCGGTCTCGATGAAGACTCCGCCCCGCTGGATCTTGTTGGACCCCTGGAACTCGAGATGCTTGACCTGCGCCAGCATGTCCCGGAATCGATCCTCCTGGGCCTGGACCAGGGGCAGGTCCTCGGTATTGACCCGCACCACGACGCTCTCCATGTCCGTGACCCGTGTCAACGCCTCGTCGAGAACCGACATCACGATCTCGGGTTTGGCCGCGATCTCGTCGCAGACGATCTTCTCGGCCACGCTCATGGCCAGGTGGATGAGCTTCCGGGAGTTTTCCCGAGCGGCCTGCGGATAGGCCAGTCGAGCGCGATTGAGGGTCTCGATCGCCTCCTCGAGGATCTTGGCGCCTTCCTCGTCGGCCTGCGCCCGACCCTCCGTGTAGCCGGCCGCCCGGGCCGCCTCCACCATCTGCTCGTAGCGCTCGGTCCGGGAACGCTCGAAGTCCTCGAAGGCCTGGGCGATCTGGCTCTGCGCATCGGCCCGAGCCTCGGCCGCGGCGACCTGGGCCTCGCCGACCATACGCTCGGCTTCGAGGCGAGCCTCGGCGAGAATCCGCTCCCGTTCGGCCAGGAGCTGCTTGCCGGAATTCTCCTTGACCTCGAAGCTGTCGACCAGCGCGGCGATCTGCTCCTCGGCGCTGGCAAGCTCGCGCCAGCGAGCCCGCGCCGCAGCACGCGCCGCCTCGAACTCGGCTGCCGCCGCCGCCTGCTGCTCCAGGGTCGGGACCAGCGAGTCGACCACACTGCCGAGCTGCTGCGGATCGGTGCCGAGGGCCTCGGACAGGCGCTGGGTCGCGGCCTCGAGGAGAGACGAGAACGTGCCCTCGGGATCGGGGGCCTGACTCGCGGCTTCCTCGGCGGCAGTCTCGGCCGCGGCCTCGGCGGCGCCCAGGATCTCCTGCCTCGCGCCATCGAACCCGCCCAGAACATCCGCGGGTGCCTCGAAGCTCGTGTCGGCGATGACCGCGGAGATCTCGGGCTCAGGATCTGCGGCGACTTCGCTGGCGGCTTGCGCGGGTTCGACAGGGTACGCCAGAGCCACCGGGGCTGGCCCCTCCGGTTGTAGCGGCACGACGTCGATCTCCGGCTCGGCCATCGGCACGACGCGCTCGGCCTTGCGCAGCCCGCTCTCGGGCGCGTCGACTCGCCGCCGTAAACGGCCAAGACGGCCTTCGCCCTCGTCGGCGATGACCTGGTCACCGGCGACCACGACCGACCCGCCCTGGTCGACCTTGCTACCCTTTATCAACGCCACGATCGAACTATACCCGGCCAGGGCGGCCTTGAGCGGCGGTCATGGGGCCTCGATCCCACGGCCGCCCAGAGCGCGAAGCCCTTCTCGCTGCGCCCGGGCCACTGCTCGAGACGAACAGCCCTGCATCTCCCCGAGCCAGCGAGAGACTTTCGCCGTCTTCCCCGGGACGGCCTCCACGGCGGGTCAACCTGTCACCCGTCTGGGCATGGAGCTGGCTCTCGGGCGATAGCCGAGCTGCGGAGATATGATGCTCGGTCAAACTCTTTCAGAAAGGTGTCGTTCCATGTGGGGCTTGCTCTGGCTGGTTCTGGTCATCCCGTATCTCATCGGCCTGGTCCGATGCTTCCGGGCTCACGTCCTGCTGGGCCTGGCTGCTGTCTTCATGCAGGGCCTGGGCGTCGTGGAGTGGATTGGCCTGACGTTCTTCAGGTACGACCTGGCACAAGACCTGGCCCGGATCCTCAATCTGCCAGCGCGGAAGAGCTCGTCTGAGTAACTGAAGGTCCGACCCGCGGGGCTTCTTGATCTTCCGCCCCTCTCTCTGTGGGGATCTAGCATTGACCTTTTGGTGGTGGTATGATGCGGCGGTCAAGCGGTAGTTCAGGCATGGGAGTAAGTGCGGGATGCTCAAGGAAGTGAAGCTCTCTGTCCTGGCCGTGGCCACGGCGCTCACGGCAGGATGCATGAATGTATCTTACGCGGTAGACCACTCGTCTGGCCCGGTGGAGTTCTCCTCTCATCCGCGAGGCCGGGTCGTCGAGACCATATCCAAGGACAATCGAAGCTATTTCGTGGTGCTTGGACTGCTTACCCTCAACGATATGGTCCCTGCGATGGGAAATGGTCTTGACGACGTGGGCAAGCTGGGCGCGAGCGGACAGACTGTCGTCATAACTGGCGTGCAAGAGCAGATGTCCGTGATCGACTGGGCTATCAGCGTGGTTGCGGATCTGATTCCTTACGTGGATGTTGTCTATAACGGCTCTCGGACATCCACCGTCCACGCCACCGTCGAAACGACCAGGAAGTAGGGGGATACAAGATGTTCAACTTCAAGAAGCTCATTCCCTCGAGCGCCTTGGCCCTGGCGCTGTCTGGTTGTTACACGC
>JAJYIO010000311.1 GCA_021790035.1 bacterium
ATCGCAACCGCAGACCGGCCACCCGCCGTAAACCGGGCACTGCCCTCCCGGGATGAAGGCTCTGATAGATCCGGGCAGTTCCTTTTCAAGGAGTGAGATACTTTGGCCAAGCCAGCCGCAAAACCGCGTCGGCGGGAGCGCAAGAACATCCACCAGGGTGTCGTCCACATCCAGTCGACCTTCAACAACACGATCGTCTCCATCGCGGATCCCATCGGGAACGTGATTTCGTGGGGCTCGGCCGGGACGTCCGGGTTCAAGGGCGCCAAGAAGGGCACGCCCTTCGCCGCCCAGCAGGCTGCTGAACAATGCGCCCAGAAGGCCATGGAGCATGGGATGCGCTCGGTCGAGGTCCTGGTCAACGGCCCGGGTGCGGGTCGTGAGACGGCCATCCGGGCCCTCCAGGCCGCCGGCCTCGAAATCAGCCTGATCAAGGACGTCACCCCCATCCCGCACAACGGCTGCCGTCCGCCCAAGCGGCGCCGCGTCTAAAGGAGGCGAACATGGCCCGTTATACCGATCCAGTCTGCCGCCTTTGCCGCGCCGAAGGCATCAAGCTCTTTCTCAAGGGCGAGCGCTGCAACTCCAACAAGTGCGCGCTCACGCGCCGTAACTACCGCCCCGGCCAGCACGGCCAGGCCCGCGTCAAGCCGACCGAGTACGGCATCCGGCTCCGGGAGAAACAAAAGGCCCGCCGCTTCTACGGCATCGGCGAACGCCAGTTCTCCGGGTACTACGAGGTTGCTACCCGCAAGGTCGGCGTCACCGGCGAAGCCTTGCTGCAGATCCTCGAGGGGCGCCTCGACAACGTCGTGGTGCGCCTTGGATTTGCCGCCAGCCGCCCGCAGGCCCGCCAGATGGTCAAGCACGGCCACTTCCAGCTCGAGCGCAACGGGATCAAGCGCCGGGTCGATATCCCGAGCTTCCGCGTGCGCACGGGCGATGTCCTGACCGTCGCCGAGGGTTCCAAGGACTTCGTCAAGAACATCGTCGCAGCCGGCACCGCGGCCCGCGTTCCCAACTGGCTGACCGCGGACCACGAGCAACTCGTGGGCAAGGTCCTTTCCGTGCCGACCCGGGAGGAGATCGACTCTCCCATCAAGGAACAGCTGATCGTCGAGTACTACTCGCGGTAGGGGCAATCGACCGCCGGTTGCGCAGACACAGCGATCGCGCAGAGGCGGTCGTCACAGGAGAAGAGAGCAAACCTTAGTATGGATAAGCCGAAAATCGAGTGCGTCGAGACCCACAAGACGGAAGAAGGTCTTACGTACAGCAAGTTCGTTGCGGAGCCGCTCGAGCGCGGTTACGGGACGACGCTGGGTAATGCGCTGCGGCGGGTCCTCCTCTCCGATATCGAGGGGGCGGCCATCACGGCCATCCGCATCGAGGGCGTACCGCACGAGTTCACCACGATCTCCGGCGTGGTCGAGGACGTGGTGGATATCATCCTCAATTTCAAGGGCGTGGTCGTTAAGCTCGCAGCTGGCGACCTCAAGACCGCCCATATCTCGGTCCACAAGGAGGGCGTGGTCCGCGCCGGCGACATCGTTGCCGATGCCGACATCGAGGTCATCAACCCCGACTGGCCGATCGCCACGCTGGACGCGGGGGCCTCGCTCGAGGTCGAGCTCCAGATCGAGAAGGGCAAGGGCTTCCGCACCGCCGAAGCCAACAGCAAGCCCCACCAGGCCGTAGGCGTGATTCCGATCGATTCGATCTTCATGCCGATTCGCAAGGTCAACTATACCGTCGAGGACACCCGGGTCGGCCAGATGACCGACTTTGACCGCCTGATCCTCGAGATGTGGACCAACGGCGCCACGGATCCCACCGAGGCGATCAGCCGCGCCGCCGACACCCTGATCAAGCACTTCGACTTCTTCGCCGACCTCGCCCGCGAGGCCATCGGCGGCGGGTCGAGGGCCGTCCGGGAAGAAGTCGGTCGGCCGCAACCCACCGACATGTCCATCGAGGAGCTGGAGCTGTCGGTCCGGGCCTATAACTGCCTCAAGCGGGCCAACATCTACACGGTGGGCGACCTGCTCAAGAAGACCGAGCGCGAGCTCATGGATATCAAGAACTTTGGCAAGAAGTCGGCCGAGGAAGTCATCGAGCGCCTGCGCGCTTACGGCTTCACGATGGCCGCGGGCGAGCCCGGCGAGTCGACCGAGTACGCCGGCAAGTGGGAGGAATAAGATGCGGCATCAAGAGAAGCGGCACCTCCTGGCCAAGCCGGCCGATCAGCGCAAGGCGCTCCTGCGTAGCCTGACGACCGAGCTGTTCCGCTATGGCCAGATCGAGACGACCGAGGCGCGGGCCAAGGCCGTGCAGCGCGAGTGCGACCACATGGTCACGCTGGCCAAGCGCGGCGACCTGCACGCTCGTCGGCAGGCCGAGGCCTGGATCTTCGACACCGAGGTTTGCCAGGTCCTGTTCGGCGAGATCGCCGAGCGCTACAGGGAGCGCAACGGCGGCTACACCCGCGTCATCAAGGCCGTGCCCCGGCGCGGGGACGGCGCTCCGATGGCGGTCCTGCAGCTGGTTTAGCCCGCAGCAACGCTCCGTGGTCACAAGTACGCAACTTGAGGGGATGGATCGCCAGGATCGGCGATCCATCGCCCTCTTGGTTGCATACGATGGCACGGACTTCGCTGGCTCTCAAAGGCAACTGCAGGACCGCACCGTGCAGGGCGAGCTCGAGGCGGCGATCGGTCGCCTGACGGGTGATGCCCCCGAGCGGCTCCGGCTTCGCGCAGCCGGCCGCACGGATGCTGGTGTTCACGCCACGGGCCAGGTCGTCACGTTCTCCACGTGGCGCGACTGGCCGGCGGCACAGTGGGTCAGGGCCGTCAACGCGGTCTTGCCCGCGGACATCTCGGTCCTGCGGGCCCAGGCGGTGGCACCGGACTTCGATCCGCGACGCCACGCGACCAGCCGCTCCTACCGTTACCAGGTGCTGGTGCAAGGGGCTCCCTGCCCGATGCGCCGGCGCACCCATCACCAGGTGGACGCCCTCTGGCACGAGGGTCCGATGGCGGAGGCGTGGGAAAACCTGGTCGGCACCCACGATTTCGCGTCTTTCTGCTCGACCGGAAGCTCCGAGCGCGGCACGATCGTCACCGTCACGGCGGCGAACGTCACGCGCCAGGACGACGAGAGGCTGCTCTCCATCACGGCGATCAGCTTCCTCTACCACATGGTCAGACGATTGGTCGGAGCCGCTCTGGCGGTCGGCCGGGGCGTGCTCTCCCCGGCGGATTTCCGGCGGTTCCTCGAGGAGCCGGGTGGCTCCCATCCCCCGGCGCCGACGGCGCCAGCCCATGGTCTCATTTTGACGAACGTCACCTACCCGGCTCCCTGGAGCTGGGCAACCAGCGGATAACTCCACAGCACGGGCCCCGCGATGCCGTACCTAGAGCGGCTAGCGGAGGGCACGCACCCGTCTGGCGGGACCAGTCCGCAAGAGGTCTTCAATGAAAACGCATTTGCCAAAGCCCGAGGAGATCGAAGCCAACCGGCAGTGGCTCCTCATCGACGCCGAGAACCAGACGCTCGGGCGCCTGGCCACCACGGCGGCCAACTTGCTCCGCGGCAAGCACAAGGCCACCTTCACCCCGCATCTCGACTGCGGAGACTTCGTCATCATCGTCAACGCGGACAAGGTCCGGCTGACCGGGCGCAAGATGCAGGACAAGGTCTACATCCACCACACCGGCTGGCCGGGCGGTCTGCGCCAGGCCACCGTCCGCGAGTGGCTCAACCGCTACCCCGAGCGCGTCATCGAGTACGCCATCAAGGGTATGCTGCCGCACAACCGTCTCGGTCGCGCCGTCTTCCGCAAGCTCAAGGTCTACGCGGGCCCCACGCACGAGCACGCGGCGCAGAAGCCCCAGGTCTACCCGCTGGTCACCGATCTCGGTTCGGCCCGGCGCGAGCAGCTGGCGGCGATCCACAAGGCCTAGAGTCAGGAGAGTAGAGAGTAATGGCAAAGGCAACTTCGGGCGGCAAGACCGTCCAGTACTGGGGCACCGGACGCCGCAAGACGTCCGTCGCCCGCGTCCGGC
>JAJYIO010000312.1 GCA_021790035.1 bacterium
GGCCCCGGTCGCCGAGCCCGGCGGGTTGATGAGCTGGCCCGCCATCCACGCCGCCTCGGGGAACTCCCCGGCGGTGGCGTGGTACATCAGGAACGTCCGATCGTAGCCCTTGGCCTGCAGGACGCTTGCGACGTCGGTCGTGCCGGCGGCAAGGATGGCCACATCGGCCGACGAGACCCCGAAGATCTTCTCCTGCGCCTCGGTCCAAGCGGCGACGTTCAAGATGTTGGCATCGGTCGGATCGGTGATGACCAGGCCGTACCAGGCGTCGTCCTGGAGCTGAAGAGCATTGAGGCCCTCGGTCCAGGTCACGGCCGGAGTCGTCACGGTCGCTGAGACCGTTCCACCGCCGGCAATAGTGGCGTTCGAGAGGGAGAATTCGTAGCCGAGGTCGGCCACGAGGTCGATGGCGTTCGGGTTGGTGGCGTCAACTGTCGCGGACTGGATGCCGGGTACGACGGCGATGGCCTCGGCCAAGGCCGTCATCGTCGCTGCCGCGCTCGTGGCGTAGGTGACGCTGACCGGTTGCTCGTTGACGGTGACCGCGATCTCGTTGCCGGCAACCGGTGCCTGGCCCAGCGTCAGGTTGCCTGCGCCGGCAACCAGCTGCGCCACCTTGCCGATCTTGATCTTCTGCGGTGCGGGATTCTGCGAGAAGGCTGCGCTCGCCGCCTGGTACTCGGGACTGGCGGCAGCGAAGTCGGCAGCCACGCCCTGCAAGCTGGTGTACGTCCGCGTTCCGCTGAAGGTCGCGTTGTAGCCGGCGATGAGCAGCACGTTGAAGGACGGCTGGGTGACTGCGGTGCCGGCCAGCGTGATCGAGACGGCGACGTAATCGGAAAGAGCCAAGGTGATTGCCTCCTACTGGATCGTCGCGACGATCGTGGCGGGCGCGCCCGGGGCCGGCAGCTGGCCCGCGATCCCCACGCTGGCGATCTCGCCCGCGGGCTCGGTGCTGCTTGCCACGGCCGAAAACTGGGCGTCGAATTGAAAACGCTCAACGAACTGGGTCTCCTCGAGGACCGACAGGTTGCGAAGTTGCCCCTTGTCGATGACCGAGACGCCAACGGCCGCCAGAAGCGTCGTGATCGAGAGCAGCTCGAGGCCATCTTGGGCCGCCTCGGCTATGGCCAGCGCCTGCCCCTGGGCCCCGTAGACGTTCACCGAGACCGTCAGCGTGCGGCGCTCGACGTGGGTGAGGGTGCCGTTGTCGAAGAACTGCTCGTCGTAGAGCCCCTGGCTGGCCGTGGCGAGGGTGGGGTTGATCGTGGCATATGGCCACTTTGACTGCAGCCCAGGCTGGTAGTCGAAGATGACCTTGTTGTCAGCCAGGCCGGTCGTGTTCATCACCCACTGCCGCAGCGCCTGGCCGATGGCAGTACGATCGAGGGACATCGGTCAGAGGACCGGGAGGCGCATCGGGGGCAGGACGGCAGCACTGATCTTGCCGCACAGCGGGCACTTGATGTCGATGACGCGCCCGAAGGGTTTTGGCTCGGCCGCCGTCCAGGGCTGCGCTCCGCACTGGCAGACCGGCCTGACGATGCTCAGCCAGGTCGCACCGCCGTCGCGCCGGGCGGCCTTCCAGATGCTTCTCACGGCGACTCCTGCTCGAGCTTGGCCGCGAAGGCCTCGTAGTGGGCCACGGGCCCCTGGTCCCAGGGCGTGGTCTGTTGCACCTGGTAGTCCACGCCGCGCCAGGTGACGATATCGGCGGCGCGGCCCTGGCCCTCACCCGCGGTCAGGAGCGGAACGGGCGTCAGGAACTTGACGAAGGCCTTGGTCCGGGTGCCCTCTGCCGCCAGGATCTGGTCCTGCATCTGCCAGAGCAGCGACTTGGGCTGTACGACGGCCGTCGTAGTGAAGGCGATCGGCGCGGCTGGCACCCAGACTCCGCCCACGAAGCCGCCCGTCACGACGGCTGTCGGTTGCGAGGATCCGCCCGCCACGGCGATGTCTGTGATGGCGACCGATCGCGGATTCTGGACGACAATTACCCCGCCCTCGACAGATGCCGACTCCACTCCCGGCATCGCGGCGATCGCCTGGGCCAGGGCGGCCAGCGTGGTCGCGCTGTCACCGAAGAAAGCCACCGGGGCGATCGCGGTTCCGTTGACCTCGAGCGAGATGACGTTCCCGACCACGAAAGGCCCCGAGAAGGCGAGCTGCAGCCCGGCGGGCGTCCGCTTGACGCTGATGGTCTCGCCGAACTTCGAGATCAGGTTGTTCATGCCGCTCCTCTGCCACTGCGGCCGATCCGCCGCCATATCCTGCGTCCGTAACGCGCCAACGCTGAAGATCGAAGCCCGGAGACGACCGGGAAACCCCGAGCGGCTGGTCGGCTACTGCGGTCGATCCTGCGCGGACTCCTGCCTGCGAGGCGCGACGATACTGCGGATCGACGCCCGCAAGCGACCGCTATCCACTAGCGGCTGATCGGACTTCTTGATCTTGACGGTGAGCGGCGCGTTCGGCGGCTCCTTGACGGCCAGCAGGCCCCGGCGAAAGACCGTCTCGGCCAGCTGGGCGAACTGCTTGGCAGCCTCTTCGGCGGTCGCTTTGCCCGTGGCCACCCGGCCGACCACCCGCTCGGCGGCGGTTCCCAGCGTCGCGCGCTGCGCATCGAAGGTCGATCGCAGGAAGGATCGCTCGGGAATCTTCATCGTCCGGCCGCGGAGCTTGCCCGCGATCGCCAGAACCTGCGCCTTCTTCGCTCTCGAAAGGCGGCTACCCTGCGCTGGAACTCGCTTGTAGACGATGCGCAGGGCCATCCAGTATGCCTGCTTGCCGGTGATCTTCCACTGGCGCGACCCGAACTCGTTGATCGTAGCGATTTTGACCAGCTCGCTGTCTTCGGTGCCCTGGATCCCGGTGCGGACCTCGAGATCGCCGAGATTGCGCAGTTCCGCCAGGATCGCCTCGAAGCCGAGATCCCGGTCCTCGACGCCACTCACAGCACGCGAAAGCCGATCAGTACCGATCTCCGGATCCGAATGAACTCGAGGCCGTAGACGGTGGTCGCCCACGCCTGCTCGGACTCGCGCAGATTGGGGACCTTGTACTGCTCTTCGAGCATTCCGGCCTTCTGCATCGATGCCACGCCACCCTGGCCGATCGCTCCCCGGGTTGCCACGGTGAGCATGTGCGCGGCCAGGTACGCGGTCGCCATGTCGGCCTTGGCACCAAAGGCAGCCCGGTTGATCTCGTCCGCAGCGTAGCCGATAAAGCGCGCGAGCTGGGCCGGGTCGTTCCCGGCGAACTCGGGCGCGATGTCGAAAAGGAGGTCGAGGGCTGCCATTGGGCGATCGGCTCCTGTAGGTGTGGGCCAGCAGGCTGCGGGTACTGGAGCGGCCGGCTGGTTACTTCTTTCCCTTGTCCTTGGTGGGGTCGATGGCGTCGAGCTGCTCGCCGATCGCCTTGATGACGGCGTTGCGCTTCTCGGCGTTCATCCACTTCTGCAGCAGCACCGGCTGCAACGTGTCTTTGACGAGCTGCAGGGCCCGGCGCTCCGGCACGCCCGTCAGGTCGTCCGGGGACTTCGCCCCGGGCTTGGGCGCGGTGTCGATCTCGACCAGGCTCTCGCCCTCGAGTCCCGCCTTAACCAGGGGGTGTTTCTTGAGATCGGCCCAGTTGGTCGGCGCCTCGTTCACCCCGGGCTGGAGGACGATGCGCTCGACGAGGTCGTTGCCCTGGCCGTCCACGCCGGCCTTGATTCGGACGGAGAATATCCGCGACATCGTGTTCTTGACGAGGATCATTTCGGTCTCCATAGGAGGCCTCCTGCCGCCGGAAGAAAGGAGACAAAGAACCGACGGCAGGAGACGGGGGAGGAAGCAGGCGCCGGGCTGGGCGTCGCACCCGAGCTTCAAGGAGCGCGGGATTCACCGGTTGGGAGCTGGCTGGCATGTGCTCCGATGACGTAGGCGAAGTTAGACGACAGCGGGTAGGGCATCACGCAGCCGCCGATGAGCAGGTGGCAGTTGATGATGAACTCGAGTCCGCGGGGCTCGACCGGGAGCTGCTCGAAGTCCTGGGGGATCCGCAGCTCGATCTTGTCCGG
>JAJYIO010000313.1:0-1652 GCA_021790035.1 bacterium
CTCGAGGCCCGAAAGCTTGGGCAGCATGAGGTCGAGGACGATCAAGTTGGGCTTCGTGAGCTGGACCTGCTGCAAGGCTTCTTGACCGTCGTGCGCCTTGACGACTTCGTAGCCTTCCTGCGCCAATGCGTACTCGATGGACTCGACGATCATTTCCTCGTCATCCACGAGCAGGATTTTTTCGGCCACCACTCTCTCCTTCGACTTAGCCGCGAGCTGTCATTAATCCTAGTACCAGCGGATTGTACCCCACTCTCTGGTTTTTCTTAACCTTACCATCCAAAACCTTCTCTTAATACTTGCTTAAGCCTGGGATCGGCCACGCCGGTTCGTCCCCGCCGGCGCGGGGTCAGAACCGGCCTTGCAGGTTGATCTGGACGGTCGTCACGATGGGCAGCTGGCTCTCGCTCTTGCCCGCCGCGGTGGGGAACTGCAACTTGATGCCGAGCGGGAACATCACGGGTCCAGGCAGCCCCATGCCATCGTTGGTCGCGAATACCGAGGAGAGCGTCACCCCGAGAGGCATCGACAGCAGCTTGGGAGTGATCGGCAGGTGATAGTTGAGGCCGAGGCTATCGAGGTCGTAGTTGTGCGACCATTGTCGGAAGGTGTGCTGGTACGAGAAGGTGAGCGGTAATGCCGAGATCACCGGCCACCTTCCCACGACCGGCAGGTCGCGAAGCTGGACCGTCTCGAGCGACAGGGCCAGGTCGTAGCCGGCCAGAGGACCTTGCTGGACGGCTGACACGCCCTCGGCGGTATTGCCGCTGCCCTGGGTCTGGAGCTCGGACACGTTGCTCACGACATTGACCGAGTAGTCCGAGAAGAACTGCGCCACCCAGGGGGGGACCAGGCTATCGAGGTAGCGCTTGACGAAGAAGTTGAAGACGCCCGGCGCGAAGGCCCGCGTCACCTCATCTGGCTGGAAGCTGCTGGTGGCGCCGTTTTGCCCCGTTGCTCCGTTCTGCCCCTCCGCAAAACTGAAGAAGTCCTGGATGAGGGTCGACTTGCCGAGCATCGACTCGATCTGGGCCTCGGTGTAGCCGGGGGGATCGCTGTCGAACTGATACCGCATGCTGTCGAGCGTGCCGGTGATCGTGGCGAGGATCTTCACCTGCCGATCCCTGGAATCCGGCCCCTGGAGGCCTTCCGTGTCGGTCACGGTCCCATCGGCAACGACGTGTAGGTGGGCGTTCTTGAGGATCTGGTTGCCGTCGATCTGCCCGGGCTGCGCCAGAGCGGCCCAGGGATCGCCCGGATTGGCGGCCTGGGTCGTCGGCACCGTGAACTCCACCGATCCGCGTTCGACCCGGAACTCGTTGGTGTAGAGCGGCGTGACCGTCCCCCCCGGGACGATGGTGATGATCCCGCGCGGGTCGGGCTCCGCGAGCGTGCCGCTCACGATCAGGTTGCCCGCGACGTTGATCTGCATGAAGTTGGGCTGGTAGACCCGCACCGTCTTGCGAAGGTTGAACACCAGTTGCTGGAGATCGACCGGCACGTCCATCTCGCCCTGGCCCTGCGGAACCGGGAGGTTGATCTGCCCGTCCGACAGCGACACCATCCCGGAAAGCGCCGGCCGGTTCGCCCGCCCGCCGACGTGCAGGGCGGCCTCGGCGTAACCGCTGTAGAGATGGTTGGAAAGATCGACC
>JAJYIO010000313.1:1662-4055 GCA_021790035.1 bacterium
CTTCCTCGCGGTCACCTGCAGGTCGCAGCGACCCGGGTTGAACCCGTCGAGCGTTACGTAGCCCGCCGCATCCACCTGCCCGCCGCCCAGATCGGCTCTCGAATCGTCGACCTTGACGATGCCGTCTCCGACCAGGACCCGGGCGTCGACGTTGGTCAACGGCTCGCCGAGACCCGCCACGCCGATCGTCGCGCCCTGCAGCGCCAGGCCGCCCGCCAGGCGCGGCTGGGCTTCGGTCCCGAGCACCCGAACCCGCAGCGATCCCTGTCCCCCCTTCCACGTGACGGCGTTGCCGGTCAGCACCGACATGATGCCGAGACTGTCTCCCTCGACGTCGAGGGAGAGATCGAGGTTGGCGTCCTCGGGCCGCATTCCGAGCGGAACCTGGCCCGACAGGACGGCCTGCTTGCCTTCCTTCTCGATCGCCAGTTGCCCGATGGCGAGGACCCCGTTCTCGAGCGTGGCGTTCGCCGTCGCCCGATCGTAAGTGAAGGCATCGATACCGCCCTGGCTTGCTCGGGCCGAGATCTGGAGCCTGGGGTCGGCCAGGCTGCCCGAGATCACGATCTGGCCGCCGGCCCGGCCCTTCAAGCTGAGCTGCTGCTCGGTCAGCCATGGATCCAGCCACGAGAGATCGAGTCCCTTGGCGGTAGCGACGAGCTGCCGTCCGCTGCCAAGACCGCCCTGGACGCGCACGGAACCGCCGTCGCCGAGAGCCACGTCGAGCTGGTCCACGTCGAGGGCCGTCCCCCGGATGGCCCCCGCGAAGACGGCCCGATCGATGACATGGCCGTATGCCTTGCCCTTGACCAGCATCATCTGCGCGGCGATCGCCGGATCGCTGGCCTTGCCGGAGATCCGGATGTCACCGTCGAGCCGTCCGTCGAGTGCCTTCCAGAACGGGTAACGCGTGACCAGGAAGACGTCGGAGCCTTGCAGCGGCGGCAGCCGGTTGGCCGGATCTTGCCAGTGCTGGTAGATGGGCCACAGGGCCAGCGGCAGGCGAGGGCTGATCGTGACGCCCTCGCGCCCGGGAAGTTCCGCGTACAGCGTCTGGTGCCCCGCGCCCACGGGCGTCGATGCGCCGCCCAGCCAGGGGCCCTCCAGAAGCGCTCGCCACGCCACCGCATCCAGGAGAGACCGGACCTCGGCGCCGGCCGTACGAACGTGCAGG
This sequence comes from bacterium, assembly GCA_021790035.1. GTDB lineage: Bacteria > Cyanobacteriota > Sericytochromatia > S15B-MN24 > VGJW01 > JAJXWQ01. The sequence continues at coordinate 2,837 of JAJYIO010000313.1, forward strand.
TCGTAGGCGGGATCTTTGCCAAATCCGACACTGCCGTCGACGTCGACCTCCGAGTCTCCGGTCAGAAGGCGGGCACCGTCGAGCGAGAGCCTCCCGTTCGCCAGCTCGAATTGCCCCGAGCAAGCCCTGAGGGCGATGGCGCGTGCGGCCTTGATGCGGCTGGCCACCAGGTCGCCCGATACCCCGAATTGACCGTGCTCGTAGTCGATCCGCCCGCCGACGACGGATGCATGGCCCGACACGGCTCCCAGCGACGGGCTCGCCAGGGCGACCAGGGGCGCGATGCGAGCCAGGTCGGCATCGCGGATGTCGACATCCAGCTTGACGTCCGGGGGAGGCAGGGGGCGATCGAAGGAGATCGGACCGATGGTTCCGCCGCCCCGGATGGCCGCTCCGGCGCAGCGCCCCACGACCCGAGCCAGGGTGATGACACCGTCCTTCAGCCCGAATTGCCCCGACACCGCCCTCACCGGCTGGCCGTAGGCGCTGCCGTCGTGCGCAGTCAGGTGACCGGCGATCTGCCAGGTGTCGGCATCCGCGGCGTTGCCGGCCAGATCGAAGGAGCCAGAGGCCGTCCCCGTCACGAGAACGGGGAAGCCGGCCCGCCGGATCCCTGCGAGGTCGACGTTGGACGCGGCCACGTGCAGGGCCAGGTCCCCGCTGCCATCCAGGCCGCCAAACGCGGCGACCCGCCCCCCGCCCGGGAGCGCCAGGGCGATCGCCGGCAGGCTCACGTTACCCCGGAAGACCCGGAACACGACCCGGCCGCTCGAAATCGGCTGGTGGCCGTACGCCGCCTGGGTCAGGCGAGCACGGCCCCGGACGTCGAGCCCGGAGACCGGCCCGGAGAGGGTTACGTGCCCGGACGCTCGTCCGGCCAGCGGCAACGGGCGCGTCAGCAGTGGGGCCGCGAGCCGGGCGACGTCGACCCCGGAAAAATCGATGTCGCCGCCGACCCGGGGCGCGGCGGCGGTCGTGAACCAGAAGGATCCCGTGGCCACGCCACCTTGAACCCCGGCCACGATGTGATCGACGGTCACCTTGGGCCCGCGCACCAGGACCTTGCCCGTGGCAGGACCGAGCGCCTCCTTGAGGAAGACGGCGTGCCGGACGGCGGCATCGATCGCGATCAACGGAGCCTGGGCGTTGCCGGAAACGTGAACGGTGGCATGACCCGAGCCGGATGGCCCGAAGGTCGCGAATTCGGGCATCACGCCGG
>JAJYIO010000314.1 GCA_021790035.1 bacterium
GGGCAAGGCCCCCTGCAAGTCACCGCCGGCGCAGCCGGAGAGAAGAGTTTCTTGTGAGTCCCCCACCGTCTGCGCCGACAGCGTTGAATGAACCGCCACCTGCTGTGCTGGGCTACGCAGCAGCTTGCCCGCAGCGGGGGGTAGTTTGCGGGGGGCAAGGCCCCCTGCAAGTCACCGCCGGCGCAGCCGGAGAGAAGAGTTTCTTGTGAGCCCAACACAGCCTCCCTGGGCGCTTTACAGGCGAGCGGTCGGACACTATAATGACCTTTCTTGTTGATGATGGCTCCATGGGGCTTCGCCGCATCACGGCCTTTCTCCCGGCGTTCTCCGAGCCCGCACCCCCGCAGGTAGACGCATGTCGCACGGGACGGTTTCTCCCCGAGTCGGGGATGCTGCAGTTGAACTCCTGGCAGGGGTCCAGGAGGCTTTTCCTGCGGGTGAGCTCGAGCGCAAGCTGGGCCAGGGCCGTCCGCTGCGCATCAAGCTGGGCTTCGATCCGACGCGCCCCGATCTGCACCTCGGCCATGCCGTCGTCCTGGGCGGCTTGCGCCGGTTCCAGGAGGCTGGCCATCACCTCGTCCTGATCATCGGCGATTTCACCGCCCAGCTCGGCGATCCCACCGGCAAGGACAAGGCCCGTCCACCCCTTTCGTCCGAGGATGTGGAGGCCAACGCCCGGACCTACCTGGATCAGTTCGGCGTCATCGTCGATCTCGAGCAGGTCGAGGTTCGACGCAACAGCGAGTGGCTGGGCAAGCTCGATCTTTCGGCGACGCTCAAGCTGGCGGCCAAGGCGACGGTCGCGCAGATGCTCGCGCGCGACAACTTCGCCCGGCGCTACGAGCGCGGCGACGCCATCGGCATGCACGAGTTCTTCTATCCGCTGCTGCAGGGCTATGATTCGGTCGCCGTCCGCGCCGACGTGGAGCTCGGCGGCCTGGACCAGCGCTTCAACCTCCTGGTGGGGCGGGATCTTCAGGTCGCCTACGGTCAAGAGCCCCAGGTTTGCATCACCTACCCCATCCTCGAGGGCACCGATGGCAAGGAGAAGATGTCCAAGTCGCTGGACAACTTTGTCGGGCTCACGATGGAGCCTGGCGAGATGTACGGCCGCACGATGTCCATCCCGGATGCGCTCCTGCCCACCTGGTACCGGCTGACCACAAGATGGTCCGGGCCCGAGATTGCCAGCCGCCTCGAGAACCTCGCAGCGGGTCAGCTCCACCCGCGGGACGCCAAGATGGCCCTGGCGCGGAGGATCGTCGAGCTGTACCACGGGCAGCCGGCGGCGAGCCGGGCCGAGGAGGGCTTCGTCAAGCAGTTCCAGCGCAAGGCGATCCCCGACGACGTGCCCACGGTCGCGATCCTCGAGCGGCGGGTCAACATCTGCCAGGCCCTCGTGACGGCAGGCCTGGTCAAGAGCACGAGCGTCGCCCGCCAGAAGATCTCAGAGGGCGCGGTCAAGATCCTGTCCGGCGACCAGGCGGTTCGCGTCGCGGATCCCCGCGAGGAGATCGAGATCCCCGCCGAGGGCGTGGTCATCCGCCTGGGCAAGGCGATCGTGCGGATGTTGCCGGGGTGATGGCGGTCGAGCGTTCCTGGCTTCTGCCCGGCCTCGACGTGGTGCCGAGCGAGGGCGATCGCCGCTGGATCTCTCATCTGGCCGGGCACCTGCCTTTCCTGGCGGACCTCATCCCCGCCGATCTGTTCATCTTCTGCCCCCGTCCGGAGGGCACCCTGGTCGCGGTCGGCGAGGCCAAGCCGACCGTCCGGGAGTCCTTCTATCGCCGCAGCATCCAGGGCAACACCCTGCCGGTCGAGGCCAGGGCCATCTACCAGGCGCTGGCATCGGGCGAGATCACGGAAGGGCCGGCCGGCAAGGTCGTCAACGGTCAGCCGATGCACCAGGCGGCTTATCCCATGCGACGCGGCAAGCAGGTCTGCGGAGTCGTGGTCGTGGAGCGCAACCTCCACGAGGAGCTCCAGCACACCGAGCAGAAGCGTGCCCTTTACCGGACGGCCGTGTCGCGCGTCGTCACCACGCTCATCGACAAGAGCCGCACGCTCGACTTCCCGTTGCCGCCGGTAGCTGCCGGTGATGCCACGTTGATCCTGGGCGTGGGCGACGTCATTCGCCACACCAGTTTCCAGGCTGGCGTTCTCGCGCGAAGGCTGGGCCTCTCGGATTCGCTCGACGGCCTGACGTGGGAACAGACCTTTCCGGCACAGGGCGAGTACCGGCAGGTCGAGACCAACGGATTGTACGAGGACTTCGAACTCGTCAGCCGCCGGGAGGCTTTCGCCATCCGGTTTCTGCGGCTCGAACCCGCCGATGACCAGGTGTCCGCCATCGTGCTCGTACGCGACATCACGGCGTTGCGCGAGAAGGACCGCGAACTGGCGATCAAGGAGACGATCATCCGCGAGGTCCACCATCGCGTGAAGAACAACCTGCAGACGATCGCCGGCCTCCTGCGCCTGCAGATGCGCCGCTCGTCGCTTCCCGAGGTCAAGGAGATCCTCAAGGACAGCATCGAGCGCATCTCGAGCATCGCGCTGGTTCACGAATATCTCGCCCAGGACGATGTCGGGGCGGTGGATCTCAAGGACCTGTGCTACAACCTGCTTTCCGCCGCCATGCAGGGCATGGCGTCGCCGGAGACTTCCCTCTCGGCGCGGATCGCCGCCCCCAAAGAGCGCGTGACGCTCCCCAGCGCCCAGGCCACCTCGGTGGCCCTGGTGGTCAACGAGCTCCTGCAGAATACCTGCAAGCACGCGTTCAAGGGGCGGGAGCGCGGTGCGGTGGATGTCGTGCTGCAGCCCCACGAGCTCGAGCTCCGGATCACGGTCAAGGACGACGGCATCGGGCTCCCCGAGGGATTCGACGTCGAGACCCGTGGCCACCTTGGCTGGCAGATCGTGCGCACCCTGGTGCAGGACGACCTCTGCGGCCAGCTCGAGGTCGAAAGCACCAGCGCGGGTACATCGGTCTCGGTGAGGCTCCCCAACCAGTTTCAGACGTGAGGACCATGAGCCAGAAGAAGAAGCTGCGCATCCTGTTGGCCGATGACGAGTCCATCATCCGGCTTGACCTCAAGGAGATGCTCGAGGACCTGGGCCACGAGGTCGTGGGAGAGGCATCCGACGGCGAGACCGCGGTCGCTCTGGCTCGCGAGCTGGCTCCCGATCTGATCGTGATGGACATCAAGATGCCCAAGATGGATGGCCTCGAGGCGCTTGGCCAGATCAGCGCCACCAAGCGCGTACCCGCCATCATGCTGTCGGCATACTCCCAGCCGGACCTGGTCGAGCAGGCCGTCAGCAGGGGCGTCTTCGCCTACCTGGTCAAGCCGATCAAGGAGGCCGACCTCCTGCCGACCCTCGAGGTAGCCCTGGCGCGAGCCGAGGAGCTTGCGGCGCTGGAGGTCGAGCTGGGCGACATCAAGGAGACGCTGGCCACGCGCAAGATCGTGGAGCGGGCCAAGGGTATCTTGATGGACCAGACCGGGCTCTCCGAGGCCGCCGCCTTTCGCAAGATCCAGAAGCTTTCGATGGATCGCCGCAAGCCCATCAAGGATATCGCCGAGGCCATCATCCTCGCTGCCGAGGCCAACCTCACCCGATAGGGCCAGAGCGACAGCCCGCCTTGCATCACCGGATGCTCGGAGCTCCAGAGGCCCCGGATTCCAGGGAGGTTTCGCGCCGGAGCCGCATGGCTGCGTCCAGGCGCGGGTAGCGGCGGGCGAACCAGGCGTCGATCTCCTGACGTTCTTCGGGTGACAGGCCGTAGGCCTCGGCGACCAGGGTGTCCAGTCGCACTTGCTCGAAGCGGGCGTAATCGTAGCGGGGATCCCGGCGCTGCGCGTCGAGGATCGAGGCGACGAGCGCGCGTATCTCGTCGGCACGCTCGCGGCCGGGAAGGACCAGGGGAAAGGTGGCCACGTCGTGGCCGCTCGTATCGACCGTGTGCTTGATGAAGACCTTGAAGAGATAGCGGGCCGTGCGAGAGCAGAGGACGCCGAGCAGGAGCAGGGGATCGAGGCGCGAGAAG
>JAJYIO010000315.1 GCA_021790035.1 bacterium
CGATCGCGCCGTCTTGCGGCCGGTCGATGACTCGGTGGCGCGCCTCGATGGCAGGCAGGTCGTCGTCGTGCGCCGGGCCCGAGGTTACGCTCCGCTCCCGCACGATCTCGCGGAGCTTGGACCGGCGGTGCTTGCGCTCGGGGGCCAGCAGAAGGCCACGGTGGCCCTGGCGGTCGGTGCCCAGGTCGTGGTCTCGCAGCACCTGGGCGATCTCGACTCACCGCCAGGCGCCGCGTTGCTCGAGCGCACGGCGCGGGATCTGGTCGCGTTCGTCGGCACGCGTCCCGAGATCCTCGCCTGTGACCTTCATCCCGACTACACCTCGACGCGGCTCGCCCAGAAGCTGGCGCTCGAGTGGGGGCTGCCCCTGGTCCGGGTGCAGCACCACCATGCCCACGCGGCCGCGGTCGCCGCCGAGTACCAGGAGACCGGCCGGGCGCTCGCCCTGGCCTGGGATGGTACGGGCTACGGTCCCGACGGAACCATCTGGGGCGGTGAGGCGCTCATCCTGGAGGGTCCCCTTGAATCCCGGGCGAGAGGCGTCGCGCAGGATCAGGGAATGGCGGCGACGCCGGAGCTAGGCGCGGTGGCCCCGGGATGGAGGCGACTGGCGCGCCTGCGGCCCTTTTGCCTGCCGGGGGGCGAGCGCGCCGTTCGCGAGCCGCGCCGAGCGGCCCTCGGGCTCCTGTTCGAGGCCCTCGGACGTGACGAAGCGGGCCGGATGGGGGCCCGGTGGTTTGGTCCCCTGGAACGATCCGGACTCCTGCAGATGCTCGTGCGCGGCACGCACTCCCCGTGGACCAGTAGCATGGGGAGACTGTTTGATGCGGCCAGCGCCCTGGCGGGCGTGCGGTGGGAAGCCGGCTACGAGGGCCAGGCGGCCATGGCGTTCGAATGGGCCGCTGGCGCCAGGGTCGACCCGCTGGGCCGGGCCAGCAGCCCGGAACCTTATCCCATGCCCCTGATCGCGGGGCCCGGGTGCGCCGAGATGGACTGGAGTCCGCTCGTTGCAGCGATGCTCGGGGACCTGGCGGCGGACGTGCCCGCATCCAAGATCTCTCTTCGCTTCCACGCGGCTCTGGCGGAAGCCGCCGTGCAGCTGGCGGATCGGGCTGACGTGGAGGTCGTGCTGCTGGGAGGCGGTTGCTTCCAGAACCGGCTCTTGACCCAGCTGGTTCGCGATCGGCTCGAGACGGCAGGCTACCGGGTCAGGATGCCTGCGCGGTTCCCCCCCAACGACGGCGCCATATCGCTCGGGCAGGCGCTGGCGGCCCGGAGAGCGGCTCGCGGCGGTCTTGAAGGTGGTTTTGGTATGATGGATTTCGTCGACGTATCCGCTTCGACGCCAGGGACCGGCCTCAGGGGCCCGCTCGCCTGACCAGGAGGTTTCCCCAATGTGCTTGAGCATTCCGGGCCAGGTCGTATCGGTCGACGACGGCGCCCCAGGCGATCTCAGGATGGGCCGGGTGGCTTTCGGCGGGATCACCAAGGAAGTCTGCCTGGCCTACGTCCCGGAGGCCGACGTGGGTGATTACGTCATAGTTCATGTCGGCTTCGCCATCAGCAAGCTCAACCAGGAGGACGCGCAGCAGGTCTTTTCGTACCTCGCGGAGCTGGGCGACCTCGGGGATCTGGGTGAGCTGAGCGCGGCCCGGGAGGTCTAGGGGTTGCAGTTCGTCGACGAGTACCGCGATCAGGCGTCGGCTCGGTCCTATGCCCGGGCCATCCGGGATCTGGTGACGCGGCCCTGGGCCATCATGGAGGTCTGCGGCGGACAGACCCACACGATCGTGCGCTACGGCCTCCAGGAGCTGCTGCCCGAGGGTGTGGAGCTGATTCACGGCCCCGGGTGCCCGGTTTGCGTGACTCCGGTGGAGATCCTCGATCGGGCCCTGGCGATCGCTGCCCGCCCCGAGGTCACGTTCTGCTCGTTCGGCGACATGCTGCGCGTTCCGGGGACCCACAAGGACCTCTTCACCGTCAAATCCGAGGGCGCCGACGTGCGGATCGTCTATTCGCCGATGGATGCCGTGGAACTCGCCCGGCGGCATCCTGAGCGCGAGGTCGTCTTCTTCGCCGTGGGGTTCGAGACGACGGCCCCCGCCAACGCGATGGCCGTCTACCGCGCCCACCAGCTCGGTCTCGGCAACTTTTCCATGCTCGTCTCGCATGTCCTCGTCCCGCCGGCGATCGAGGCGCTCATGTCCGACCCCGAGACGCGGGTCAACGGGTTCCTGGCGGCCGGGCACGTCTGCACCGTGATGGGCACCGCCGAGTATGGCCCGCTGGCCGAGCGGTTCGAGGTGCCGATCGTCGTGACGGGCTTCGAGCCCCTCGACATCCTTCAAGGCCTCCACATGGTGCTAACGCAGCTCGAGCAGGGGCGACACGAGGTCGAGAACCAGTATCTGCGGTCGGTCCGCAGCGAAGGCAATTCGCCCGCGCAGAAGATGATCTCCGAGGTCTTCTCGGTCGTTCCGCGGCAGTGGCGCGGCCTCGGAGAGATCCCGGCCAGCGGGCTGGGACTGGCTACCGCCTATGCGGCCTACGACGCGGTTCGCAAGTTCGACGTGGGCGCGATCTCGGCGTCCGAATCCCCCGATTGCATCAGTGGCCAGGTCCTCAAGGGCCTGAAAAAGCCCCGGGACTGCGCGGCCTTCAAGACGCGCTGCACGCCCGATTCCCCGCTGGGCGCTCCCATGGTCTCGTCCGAGGGCGCATGTGCCGCGTACTACCGGTACCGGAGGGATTGAGCTCGGCCGCAGGTCGACCCTTGATAGCTAGCGAGATTTGCTGATGAGCCTCGATGCCTTGTCCTGTCCTCTGCCCCTTTCGGGGCACGCCAGCGTCCAGCTCGCGCATGGCGGCGGCGGTCGGCTGATGCGCAGCCTCATCGAGGACGTCTTTCTGCCGGCGTTCGCCAATCCCGGCCTGGCCGAGAGGCACGACGCGACGGTCTTGCCGATGGGCGCGGGACGGGTTGCCTTCACGACGGACAGCTACGTCGTGAGCCCGCTGTTCTTCCCCGGTGGCGACATCGGCAAGCTCGCCGTCTACGGTACGGTCAACGACCTGGCGATGGCCGGTGCCCGGCCGGCGTATCTGAGCTGCGGCTTCATCCTCGAAGAAGGTCTGCCGATGGCGGACCTCGAGCGCATCGTCGCTTCCATGAGCCAGGCCGCCGCGGAGGCCGGCGTCTACCTGGTCACGGGAGATACCAAGGTCGTGGACCATGGCAAGGGGGACGGCATCTTCATCAACACCGCGGGCATCGGCCTGGTGGAGCCGGGAGTCGACATCCGTCCCTCGCGGGTCCGTCCGGGCGACGCGGTCCTGGTCAGCGGTGACCTGGGGCGGCACGGGGTGGCGATTCTGTCCGTGCGGGAGGGTTTGAGCTTCGAGACTCCCATCGCCAGCGATTGCGGGCCGCTGGCGAGCCTCGTCGCGGCGCTGCTCGAAGCAGGCGTCGACGTCCATTGCCTGCGCGATCTGACCCGCGGCGGCCTGGCCTCGGCGCTGAACGAGGTCGCGATGGACGCGCGGGTCGGCATCGAGGTACAGGAGGCCAAGATCCCGGTCCACGAAGCCGTGGCCGGAGCGTGCGAGTTGCTCGGCCTCGATCCTTGCTACGTGGCCAACGAGGGGCGTCTGGTCGCCTTCGTCGCACCCGACCACGCAGACCTCGCGGTTTCTGTCATGCGCGCCCACCCACAGGGAACTGGAGCGGCGGCGATCGGCACCGTGCAGGCCGCAGAGCCCGGAGTGGTCACGAACCGGACCTGGCTCGGAGGCAAGCGGCTGATGGACCTCTTGAGCGGCGAACAGCTCCCTCGGATCTGCTGATCGCTCTGGATGAGCCACCCACCGGCTGCGCCGACACCCTCGAACGAAACGCCACCTGCCGGGCGGGGCTACGCAGCAGCTTGCCCGCAGCGGGGGGTAGTTTGCGGGGGGCCAGGCCCCCTGCAAGTCACCGCCGGCGCAGCCGGAGAGAAGAGTTTTTTGTGAGTCCCCCACCGGCTGCGCCGACA
>JAJYIO010000316.1 GCA_021790035.1 bacterium
GCGCCGCGACCTCGCCGAAAGGCCGAGACCGACCCTGCCGGTGGATCCTTCAACCCAGGTCAGATGGCTCTTTTGATGGACCTTCTCCGCGAGTTCAGCTCCCACGTGCAGGTGGACCTCACGGGAGGCGCCGGCAAGATGACGGTCAAGGTCGAGACCGACCTGCCCTTCCTCGAAAATTTCATCGGCTTCAAGATCCGCGATCTCGCCAGCGAGCAACGTCGGCTGGCGGACCTGTGGGAGATGTCCGAGGCGGGCTAGCGCTAGGCCACCTCGGACCTTCTGCCGACGCCGCCCCCCCACCATCCCACGGGGGGGCGGATTCTTTTTGCGCGATTTTCGGTCGCCAGAAAAGGGCGCAGGGGCACCCCGCCAGGCGGAAAATGGCCTATGGCGCGAGAATGCTCGCTCCCTCTGCGGCGGCAAGGCGCCACATTCGGGCCGGCCGGCCGGTGGCCTCGCGGTAGCGGGCCAGGGTGCGGTCGAGGTCGGCGCCTGCGGTGGCCAAAGCCACGGCAGAGCCGCCGAAGCCGGCGCCCGTCAGGCGGGCCCCGAGGATGCCCGGCTCGGCGTCGCACAGCGCCACCAGGGTGTCGAGCTCGGCGCACGAGACCTCGTAGTCGTCGCGCAGGGACGCGTGGGAGTCGCTCATGAGGCTTCCGAAGGTCGCCACATCGCCCGTCGCGAGGGCCTGTCGAGCCCGGAGCACGCGGTCGTTCTCGCCGAAGACATGGGTGAGGCGAGCCCGGATCCGGGGGGGGAGTTCCTCACGAAGGGCCTCGAACTCCTGGCGATCGACGTCGCGCAAGGACCCGAGCTGTCGACCCAGGCGGGTGGCCAGCAGAGCCAGACCCTCTTCGCACTCCTGGCGCCGGCGGTTGTAGCCGGCGGTCGCAAGGGTCCTGGGTACGCCGGAGTCGAGGACGGCGATCTGCACCCCGATGGCCTCGAGATGCAACGGGACGGCCTCGGTCTCCAGGGACCGGCAGTCGATGAGGAGGGCGTGGTCTCGCTTGCCGAGGGCGCTCACCATCTGATCCATCACGCCGCAGGCGACGCCCACGAAGGTGTTCTCGGCGCGCTGCGCCAGGAGGGCCAGGCGGACCGGCGCAAGCCGCCAGTCGAAGAGGGCGTCGAGGGCCTCGAGTACCGCCACCTCCAGGGCTGCCGAGGAAGACAGGCCCGAGCCCAGGGGCACGTCGCCGTCGATCATCAGCTGGCAGGGAGCGACGGGCAATCCATCCTCCGCGGCGACCCTGACCACCCCGCGGACGTAGTCTCGCCAGCCTCCCCTGGGTTCGAGCCCCGAGCCGGGAGGGGCGCCAAACGCGTCGCTCTCGTCGAACTGGACCGACCACACCGCGACATCCTCCAGGCCGAGACGGGCCGCCACCTGGGTCTCGAGGTCGATCGCCGCCGGGAAAACGAAGCCCCCGTTGTAGTCCGTGTGGTCTCCGATGAGGTTGACGCGTCCCGGAGCCCGGGCCACCAGCTGCGGCTTCTGGCCGAAGTGGCGCTCGAAGGCACCCGTCAGTGCCTGAGCGCGGTCGGTCGAGCGGGTCGTGGGCATGTGCCTTCCGAGATTCCGGTCGCTCACCGGCCAAAGAAGCGCAGCGCGAGGACGACCCCGCCGCGCACGGCTCCGGTGCCGGGTTCGTCCGAGGCATAGATCGCCCCGCCGAGGTTATCCACGAGCCGGACCCTCAAGCCGAGGGCGACATCCGTTTGACTGACCGCTCCGGCGTCGACGTCGATGTCGGCCGCAGCGGTCACGTTTCGCAGCAATGCCAGGTCGTAGCCCACGTCGATCCTGGGGAGCCACGTGCCGGTAATCGTCGTTCCGGTCATCGATCCCGGGTGGGATGGAATCCAGGCCACCTGGGGGACGATCCGGGGCGTGCCCCAGGGCGTCGGCAGCTGTAGCTCCGAGCCCACCTCGAACAGGTTGCTCGCCAGCGCGGGATTGGGCGTCCACCCCGCGTTGAAGGCCAGGAGACCCGGCAACAGCGCGTAGGCGACCGACAGGAGCCGCCGGCCCTGAGCGGGGATCCCGAGGTCCAGCTCCATGCCGGGCAAGACGCCCGTACGGATCCCTGCCGGGGAAACGTACGCGGGGGTGGGAAAGTACACCCCCGGATACGTGGGGCCGCCGTTGTAGGCCGCTCCGAGCTCGACTTCCCAGATGCCTACCGGCAGGACGTCAGCCGTGCGGACCTCTTGAGTCGGCGAGAACGTGTCGAGCGGCGGTCGGCCGAGCGGGCTGATGAGATCGATCACGAGAAGAGATTAGCGCAAGCTACGGTTCACGGCGAGGACCGCGCCAGCCAGTCGCCCGACCCGGGACGTGCGAGCCGAGGGCGCAGGAGCTCGGCCGGACCGGAGCGCGGGCGGCGGTTCACCAGGGCGACAAGTTTCAGGACTTCTCGAAGCGAGCCACGTCAGCCGGGGTATTGAGGTTGGCCAGCGAGGCGACGCTCTCGACCCGAACGGCAATCGCAGTGGCCGCGAAGGGTTCGAGAATGGCGCGCAGGGTGGTATCGTCCGCCAGACCCCGCAGATGCGGATCGCGCAGGCGCGCACTCAAGAGCAGCGGATGGCCGCGACGATCGCCCACCATCGGCACCGCGTAGGACTGGACCGCTGGCTCGAACGCGATCAGGAGGGCCTGCAGGGTGGCTTCCTGGAGCGGTTGATCGACGCCGGTGACCGCGATGGCCACTGCGTCGTCCCCGACCGCGGCAAAGGCAACGCGAAGGGACGACGAGCGTCCCGTCGGCCAGTCCGGATTCTCGAGCACGTGGGCTCCCGTCAGTCGATCGCCGAGCGCCTGGCGAATCTCCGTGGCGTGGGCGCCGAGGACCACGATCCGCTGGCCGAACCCGGCCAGGGCGTCGAGCTGCGACTCGAGCAGCGGGCGGCCTCGCACCTCGACCAGGGCCTTGGGCGTTCCCATCCGCGTGGAACCGCCTGCGGCCGTGACGATGGCGGCGCAGCGCGAACGTTCGATCATCGCGACGAGGTCCCGGGCCGGACCGACTCTAGACCTCTCGGCGGGCCACCAGGGCCCGGGCGAGGGTGACTTCGTCCGCGTACTCGAGTTCCGAGCCCATCGGCAGGCCGAAGGCGAGTCTGGTCACCTTGAGCCCGAGGGGCTTGAGCAAGCGGGTGAGGTAGAGGCTCGTGGCCTCTCCTTCGACCGTCGATCCCAGGGCGAGGATGATCTCGGCGACGCGATCGGTCGCCTGGAGGCGAGCCAGGAGCTCCGCGACCTTGAGCTGCTCGGGGCCCACTCCGTCCATCGGCGAGATGAGCCCGCCCAGCACGTGGTAGCGGCCCTTGAATTCCCGGGTGCGCTCGAGCGCTACCAGGTCCCGGGGCTCGGCGACCAGACAGACGACGGCGTCATCCCGCGGCGAAAGGCAGAGTTCGCAGGGATCCGACTCCGACAGGTTGCAGCATCGAGAGCAGGTGCGGATGCGCTCCTTGGCCTCGACCAGGGCCGAGGCGAGCTTCCGGACCTCCGCATCGGGCTGGCGCAGGAGGTGGAATGCGAGGCGCTGCGCGCTCTTGGGGCCGATTCCTGGGAGTTTCTGCAGCTCCGAGATCAGGGCCTGCAGCGTTCGGGTGTAGAGCATGGGGACGCCGGCGTACGGCGCCTACATCATGCCACCCAGCCCCAGGCCTCCCGCGAGGCCGCCTAGCTCCTGCTGGGCGAGCGCGCCGGCCTTGGACTGGGCGTCGCGAAGGGCTGCCAGCACCAGGTCCTCGAGGGTCTCGACATCCTCGGGATCTACCGCCTCGGGCTTGATCTTGATGGCGGTGATGTCCCGATGGCCATTGGCCGTGACGGTCACCACGCCGCCTCCTGCCGTGCCCTCGACCGTGCGGCCGGAGAGATCCTCCTGGGCCTTGGCGAGGTCCTCTTGCATCTTCTGGGCCTGCTTCATCATCTTCTGCAGGTCCATCCCGCCCATCGGGCCCGGGAATCCCCCTGGCATCCGCCGCATGATGATCCTCTTCCTGAAGTC
>JAJYIO010000317.1 GCA_021790035.1 bacterium
CATCCGGCCTGTCGGATGGTGGCCAGCTCGTTGAAGAGGCGCGCTGCGACCATCGCATTCTCGCCCACGTTGGGGTAGAACAGGCGCGCCACGGGTTCGTCGAGCTCGGTCAGGAAACGGTCCAGGAAGCGATCCAGGATCGCTGGCTTCGTGACGGGACAGACGAACGTGATCCGGGGGGGGCCGGACGACACACGGCGCTCGCGGCGGCCGGACAGCACCCGCCTGGCGAGGCCTGCACCGCGCAACCGCAACGCGCCGAACTTGATGGCGACGACCGCCCCGTAGAGGATCCCGGCCGACAGGATGCCAAGAGCGATTCGCAGGGCCAGAGTCGCCGTCGTCTTGGGCGGGACGCTTCCCAGAAATTCGAGCGCGAGCACGTGGCATTTTGCCATGGCCGTTCGCCTTCTGCAGACAGGCGGCTGCCCGGGACCGCCGATGGCAGGAAGATCGCTCGATGGGCTTGGCGAACCCCATCCAGGCCGGTTAGAATTGAAATTGCGGCGGGCCGAGGTTTTCGTTCGTCCGCTCGCAAAGCGATTTTCGAGGCGCCAGAGCAGCAAGGACGAGCAGGGCTCAGAGAGCACCGATGCAGGCGGATATCGTCATCATCAGCAATGCCCCGGGCGAGCTGGCCGCATGGGTACGGCCGGTGGTGGGCGAGCTGCGGCGACGGATGCCGGAGGCCCACATCACCGTGGCCCTGGTTCCGTGCCCTTATGCCTCGGGGCACGAGGCCGAGACCCTGGCGTCATGGAACGATCGCCTGGAGGTCTGGCGCCCCAAGCAGACGCTGCGCTTCCTGCTCACCGGCCGCAGTCCCGAGGAGCGACCGGTCTCCCGGCGAGGGGTCGTCCTCTTCCTTGGCGGGGACCAGATCTACGGCGTGCTCATGGCCCGCCGAACCGGCCTCCCGTTGCTGGTCTACACCGAGACCATCGGTCGCTGGCCCCTGGCGGTGCACCGTTTTCTGCTGTCGGATCGGACTCCCTACCTGGCGATGCGCGGCAAGAGCATCGCGCCCGCCAAGCTCGCCCTCGTGGGCAACCTCATGGTGGACTCGGTCCAGACCCGCCTTTCTCCCCTGGTGACCCGCGAGCGGCTAGGCTTGACCGATCGGCAGCTCGTGCTGGGCCTTCTTCCGGGCTCCAAGCCATTCAAGGTTCTCTACGCGACCCCGTTCCTGCTTCGCATCGCCGAACTCCTGCGCCAGGCCGATCCCGGGCTCCAGGTCATTCTCCACCAGTCGCCGTTCACCCCCCTGGCACAGCTCGAGCGGGCCATCACGACGCCCGCCTTCGCCTTCGCCACCGGGGGCACCACCGGGCGCCTGCAGTTCAAGGACGGCCAGGTCTGGATCATCACCTCTGGAGGTTGCCCGGTCCAGATCGTTCCACCTGAGTACCAGTACGACGCCATGGCCGTCGACGACGTGGCCCTGACGGTTCCGGGAACCAACACCGCCGAACTCGCGGTGCTGGGCGTCCCGCAGGTGGTCGTCCTGCCGCTGAACAAGCCCGAGGAGATCCCGCTCGAGGGGCTGGTGGGCCGCCTCGGGAGCGTTCCTGTCCTCGGCAAGTGGGTCAAGCGCAAGGCCATCGGCTACCTGGCGCGGCGCGTCGGGCTCGTGGCCCTGCCCAACCGACGAATGGGGCGCATGGTCACGCCCGAGCTCGTGGGCGTCCTGTCTCCCGAGGTCGTGGCGGGCGAGACGGCAAGCCTACTGTCCGATCCGATGAAGCGTCGCCAGGTCAAGCTCGATCTCTTGCAAGCCATGGGATACCCGGGGGCCGCGAGCGCCGTGGTGACGGCCGTTACCGAGGCCCTGTCGGGGCTCGCCTCCGCCGTGCCCGGTGAGGTCGCGCGGCCGGCTCAAGACGCGAGCTGAACCCTGCTCAAGCGCCTTTTTCCTTTCCTGCGGCCGCATGTGGGCGCCCTCGCCCTCGGGCTGGTGTTCCTTTTGGGCACCGCGCTTTCCAGCCTGGGGGCCATCCCGATCGCCCGCCAGTCGGCCAGCGTATTCGCTCACCTGGCCAGTCGATCGCCGGGCGCTCTGGGTCAGCTCGACGCGCTGGCTCTGGCCGGGGTGGCCCTGTACTTCGCCAAGGGCCTCTGCAGCTACCTGCAGAATCTGATCATGGCCCATGTCGGTCTGCGCGTCGTTCGGGACATCCGTTCGGCCGTCTTCGCCGCGATCCAGCGCCAGGGGCTCTCGTTCTTCGCTCGCTTCCGGCAAGGCGACCTGGCTTCGAGGGCCGTGACCGACGTGACGGCGCTGCGGGATGCCATCGTGCTCGGCTACTCGGACCTCTTGCCCAACGTGCTGGTCCTGGTCGGCGCGATGTCCTACATCGTCTGGGTCAACTGGCACCTTGCCCTGCTCACCATGCTAGGGCTCCCGCTGGTCGGGACCGTCCTCACCCAGTTCAGCACCCGGTTGCGCCGGTGGTCGCTGGCCATCCAGCGCCAGGCCGCGGACATCTTGACCACCATGACCGAGAATCTGGCCACCTTGCAGGTCGTCAAGGGATTCGGGCGAGAGGATTTCGAGCAGGCACGGTTCGATCAGGCCAACGATCGCCACTTCCTGGCAGCCTTCCGGGGAGCGCAGGTCCAGGCGTTGCAGACGCCGCTGGTTGCGTTCCTCCAGACCTCGGCGATCGCGGGCGTGCTGTGGGTCGGGGGATGGGAGATCTACCACGGGCGTCTGGCCGTCGCCGACCTCCTGGCCTTCGGCGCGGCGGTGGGGGTGAGCGTCGATCCGGTGCTGGCGGTGAGCTCGGCATGGGGCCGCATCCAGCAGGCCAGCGGGGCGCTGGCTCGGGTCTTCGAGATCCTGGACGCCCCGCAGGAAGGCCAGGATGTCCCCGACGCCAAGGCTCCGGATCACTGCTCGGGCGTGATCGCCATGCGCGACGTCCGCTTCGCCTATCCGCAGGGCCCCGAGGTTCTCGCTGGCCTCGACCTGGCGATTCATCCGGGCCAGATCACGGCGCTCGTGGGGCCATCTGGCGGCGGCAAGAGTACCTTGATCGGCTTGCTCTTGCGTTTCTACGAGCCGACCTGCGGAGAAATCACCCTGGATGGCCTGGCTCTCGGGCAGCTCAAGGCCGGCTGGCTGCGCCAGCAGGTCGGATTCGTGCCACAGGACCCCGTTCTCTTCTACGGGACGATCGCGGACAACGTGGCATTCGGCAAGCTGGGGGCCAGCCGCCAGGAGATCGAGATGGCCTGCCGGGCGGCCTCGGCCCACGAGTTCATCATGCAGCTAGAACAAGGCTACGAGACCCTCGTCGGCGAGCGCGGGGCGGCGCTTTCCGGAGGGCAGCGACAGCGGCTCGCCATCGCTCGAGCTTTGATCCGGGACCCGAAGGTCCTGTTGCTCGACGAGATCACGTCGGCTCTCGATCCGGAATCGGAGGCCGCCATCCGGGATTCGCTCCTCGCGCTGCGCCCTGAACGGGCGATCGTCGCCGTGAGCCACCGCCCGGCGATCGTGGAGGTGGCAGACCAGGTCATCGAGATCACGGGGGGCGTGGTGACTCGGGTCGAGGTCCGGCAACTGGCTCCCGTCGCGACCTAGGCCCGGCTATCATGGTGCTCGTGGCCGCCCGATTCGACGTCGTCATCGTCTCTTTCAACACCCGCGACCTCCTGCGCGACTGCTTGACCGCCCTGGATGCGGAGCGGGAGGTGCCGTTCCGGGCGATCGTGGTGGACAATGCCTCGTCGGATGGCTCGGCCGACATGGTGCGCCAGGAGTTTCCTCGAGCGCACCTCGTGGCGCTCGAGCGCAACCTCGGGCTCGCCACCGCCGAGATCGAGGCCGGCGACCTGGTCGCCACGATGACCCGCGCGCAGGCGCTGCCCGGGCGCCTGGCGGTCCCGCTGTCGAGCGCGGTGCGGGCGCTCGGCGCCCTCGTCCAGCAGATTCAGAACAGCTCGATCGAGGTCGCCGGCGCCGGCGCCGCGGTCAACGCCACCGCTTCCGAGCTCGCATCCGGCTCCTCGGAGCAAGCGGC
>JAJYIO010000006.1 GCA_021790035.1 bacterium
TCAGGGGTCGGTCAGCTAGCCAGCTGCCCGGGCCGATCGGCGATCGGTCGATGAGGAGTCGCGGAGGTGGACCGGCCTGAGCTGGAGTCGGGAGGGGGGCCGTCGCCGGACGGTAGCTGTTGCAGGCCGCGTGACCAGCTCGATGCCGGCGGACCGCCAGGGTCACGAACGGTCTTTGCCGCTGGCTGCTGGCGGCTGCGCCGATGCGCCGGGGGCCGGCGGCCTCGACCGGGTGTCGAAGCTTCCGGGAGCGGAAAGGACGATCCGGGACCGGCCGGCTCGCCTCGGTGGCGGACCGGTGGTGAACCAGGCCGATTTTCGGACCCGCGACATGGTGCACGACCCTCTGTCCGATATGGATCGCCACGTCGGCTGGCATTCCGGGTTTGAGGTCGAAGTCGGGGTTTGGCACATCGATCTTGACGCGATACACGAGCTTGACCCGCTCCTCTCGCGTCTGGACGGTTCGGGGTGTGAACTCGGCCTCCGAGGAGATGAAGGAGACCCGCCCCGGGTAGCTCTTGCCCGGATAGGTATCCGTGGTGATGCTGGCTTCCTGGCCAAGATCGATGAGGCCGAGCTCCCGCTCCGGCACGTAGATGCGCAGGTAGACCGAACCCAGATCGGCGACCGTGACGGCAGCTGCTCCCGGGGCGACGACCTCGCCCGGCTCCACGTGCTTGGAGAGCACCGCGCCATCCATCGGGGACCGGACCGTCGTGTAGGCCAGGTTCGTGCGGGCGAGGGCGAGTGCCGCGGCAGCTTGCTTGACTCGGGCGGCGGCCTCGGCGATCTGCTCGGGGCGGGTTCCGTCCAGCAGGAGCTGCAGCTGGGCGGCGGCCTGTTCGACGCGGGCGCGTGCGTCGTCGTCGTTGTGACGGGTGTGCGTGTACTCGATCGGGGAGACGCCACCTACCGCGAAGAGCCGGATGGTGCGCGCCAGACGGTCCCCCGTGATGGCGGCCTGGGCGCGGGCCTGGGCAAGCGAGGCCCTGGCCGCTTCGATATCCGATGCGCGTGGGCCTAGCTGCGCGTCTCGAAGCGCGGCGGTTGCCGTCGCCAGTTCGGCCTCGCGCTCGCGCACCTGCTCCTCGAATGTGGTCGGATCGAGCACGGCGAGGACCTGGCCCTTGCGGACGAAGTAGCCCTCGTCGACGGGCCGGAGGATCACACGCCCGCCCACGTTGAACCCCACATCGGAGGTGGTGGCCTCGATGGCTCCGTTGAAGTGAAGGATGTCCCTGGGTGGCACCGGTCGGTGCATCCACCACCAGGCCAGCCCGGCCACGGCTCCGGCCAGGATCGCCGCCGCCAGCGGACGCTTGTGATGCAGGATGCCGGAAGGTCGCGGCGGTGCCGGGACCGGGTTCTCAGGGAGCGCCATGGCCAGCCCCTTTCCGCTCGGCCCCCGGGGCCAGATATGCCGCCAGATCGAGCCCCTGTGCTCGGGCCAGCTGGATCTGGGCTTCGCGCAGGTCGTAAATCGCGTTGATGTAGCCGGTACGCGCATCGAGCAGCGTAGTGCGCGCATCGAGCAGGTCTGCCAGGACGGCGAATCCGAGCCGATAGCGATCGGTTGCGATGCGGTAGGCTTCCATCGCCGAGGAGAGGGCGCTCCGGCTCGCCGGGATGCGCTCCTGGCACTCGTCGATACGCTGCTCCAGCAGCTGGACCTGCAGGGCCGCTGCACGCTTCATCTCTTCGAGGCGAGCGGCGTCGGCGCTCGCCTCCGCGTGCGCCTGGGCGATGCGGTCGCGTCCACGGAAGCCATCGAAGGCCTGCCAGTCGATCGTCAACCCGCCTGCGAACAGAGGCAGGTGGGTGCCGCGTTCGGTATACTGGCCGAAAGCCTGGACGTGCGGCCAGTAGCCGGCGGCGTCGAGCCCGGCGCGCTCCTGGCTGGCATCTTCCTTCAGCACCTGCTGGCGGATGTCTTCGCGTCGCTCGAGCGTTGCCGCGAGCGGGTCGGAGGCGGTCGGCCCGATGGGCGGCACGATGGGCTGGTCGTCGAGGGGACGATCGCCGAGCCGGGCATCGATGTCGGTTTCGAGGGTGAGTCGGGCGGCATCGACCTGGTTGTTCGCCTGGATCAGCGCGAGCTCGCGATGGGCCAGGTCGGCCTCGAGCTGGAGAAGCTCGGCGCGGGTGCCGAATCCGGTCGCGAGGCGCTCTTTGCCGAGGCGGAGATGCTCTTGGGATTGCACGACCGCGTCGCTGGCCACGTCGGCCAGGTGGCGAGCGCGGAGGAGCTGGAGGTAGGCGATGGCGGCGTCGGTCTCGGCGGCCTGCTCGGCGAGGGTGAGACCCAGGCGATCGATCTTGACCTGGTCGTTCGCCACGGCCAGCGCGTGGCGGGTGGCAAAACCGTCGAAGATCGGCACGCTGGCCTGCAGGGTCGTGTCCGCGTAGGAGCCATCGGTGGGAAAGCCCACGACGAGCTGTCCGATGGGCGACATGGAGGCAAGTGCCGGTTCGTCGGGGAGCTGACTGTAGTTGCCAGAGACCTGGACCTCGAGGGTTGGCATCAGCCCATCTCGAGCCTGGCGGCTGGCGGCTTCGCTCGCAGCGATATCCTTGCGGTTCGCTCGGACCTCGAAGCTGTGGTCGCGAGCGAGGAGGACGGCTTCTCGCAGGGTGAGAGGGCGCCCCTGCTGGTGCCCCTGCGAGAATGGAGAGGCTGTCCCTGGCGCCAGCCCGAGGGAAGCCGCCGCTAGGATGGCGATCAAGGCCGGGCCTCTTGCCGGAAGGTGGGGGCGTAAAAGGCGTCGACGGCAACGAGCGAGGAGGCGTCGCTGCCGTTGCCGTACCAGCCCTCGTATCGGTAGGCCAGGCCAAGCTGCAGGTCGGGAATGATGCGGTACTTCGCCGAGACGCCCCCCTGGATCGCGTAGCGGTCGGCGAAGGGCGTCCCGGGGGCGATCGCCCATGCAAAGACCAGAGGGTACCCGCCCAGCATCCCGCTGAATTCCATGCGCCCGAGCCGCCATCCGGCCGCTCCCTCGAGGCCGAGGGCCTGCCGGGTCTGCTCGAAGTCGAAGCCGTCGCCGATGAACCGGACGTCGTTGTTGTAGGGCTTCGTGTTCTCGTAGCGGTAGGATGGCCCGAGGGCCAGCTCGACGCTGGAACCGATCCGGGTTCCGAACCCGAAGACGTACCCGACGCTCGCCCCGGCGCGATAGGTGCTCGGGGTGAACGCAGGATTCTGGTCAGCGGGCAGGCCCGCGACGTCGACGGGAACCTCCAGGTGGGATCCGTCGGCCTGGAAGAGCCAGCTGTGAAACCGCAAGCGGCCACTTAGCGCGAAGTCGTTGTCCGCCAGAGCGCCGATGCTACCCCCCGCGTCGTTGACCTGCTGCTGCCGCAGCCGGTACGCCAGGCCGACGCCGGAGGTGAGCACCGTCGGGGCCACCGCGACGACTGCCCGGGCGGGCGCGGGCGGAAGATAGAGCTCGATGGCGTGCAGGAAGATGCGCAGACCCTTGCCACTGCCGACTGGGCTCTCGCAGGGCTGGTAGCTGGGCGCGGTGAAGGTCAGGCGATCGCTGCCGTCGGTGGTGAGGACGAGCCGGAACGAGCCATTCATCCGGGTGAACGTCGCGGCGATCCCGTTCACCTGCTGGACGTAGACCCCGGCGATGGGGCGGCCCGATGTCGCATCCAGCACCGTTCCACTGACATTCAGCGGCATGGCCGCACGGGCGACGAGCGCGGGAGGGCTGGCAGGCAGGGTGTGCATGGCTGAAGCCTCACGGCGAGGTGACCGTCACGACGGGGCCGCTGCTCACGAAGTCGTAACTGGCCGGGCCGCCGATCTGGGTCGCCGTCACGCGGACGAAGTAAGCGCCGGGACACTGAGCCATAGGGATTTGCCACGTGTAGGTCATGTCGTTCGGGAGATGGGCCGGAAGCTGGGTCCAGGGGCCCAGTCCGCTCGTGCCCACCGACCAGTCGAGGCGATAGCTCGTCGGATCGATGCCACCCGCGTTGAGGACCAGGGCGACGCTGTGACTCGCGGGCACCACGGCATCGGCCGGCAGGCTCTGGATCACGGGGATCGTCTCTTGCACCGTGACCGCCGCCTGCGCGCTGAGGTAGGTCTGCAGCGTGCCATCTGGACCCGGAACGTCGGCGCGGAAGTAGTAGGAGCCGGCGTCGGTGAGCACGATCGGCAGCGGATTACCCGTGCCGGGCAGGGGCGTCCAGTTCGTCGGCACGAGGATGGAGGGCTGGATCGTCGTGTAGGACCACGAGACGGCGGTGCCGGCGGGTACCGGGCCAGCCAGATCGAGGAGCAGGGCATCGCCGCGCTCTGCGACCTGCCTGGACGCCAGGATGACCGGTGTCGTCGCCGTGATCGTGAGGGCCGGCTGGGTGTTGATGAAGCGCTTGACGGTCCCGTCTGCCTCGGGAACATCCACGCGGAAGGTATAGAGCCCCGGTTCGGTAGGGGTGAAGGGAACCGTCGGGCCGGTCCCGTCGATGACCGTCCAGGTGGGCTCGGTGTACATCGTGGGAGCCGTCTCTTCCTGGCAGAGGTAGTACCAGGAGTAAGGCGCACCTTGTGGGCTGGGAACGTCCGTCGAGAGCGTGACCGTCGCGCCGAGGGGAGAGCTCTCGGGATCGGCGACGACGACCGGAACGGTCTCGACGACGTTGAGAGCCGGGTCCGGGCTGATGAAGGTCTTTACCGTGCCGTCCGCTTGCGGAAGATCGACACGGAAGGCGTAGCTGCCGACGTCGGTGGGCACGAACGTGTAACTCGAGCCGCCCGTTCCTGCCGGAAGCCACACCGGGGGACCTCCCGTCACCACGGCGAAGAACCAGTTGAAGGGCCCGCTGCCCAGACCGGGCACGTTCAGGGTCAACCGCGTGGGGGTGCCTCGCTCGACCGTGGTCGAACTCGCGGTGATGAGTGGCAGGCTTTCGTGTGCGAAGACGACCGGGAGAGGCGATACGAACGTGTTCACGTCGGTGGACCCCGGGCTCGAGACGTCCACGCGCACGAAGTAGTCCGCCGCGCTGGTCGGCGTCCAGTCGAGGGAGGATGCGGCGCCCGGGATGCTGGTCCACGGCCCCTGGATCGTGGTGCCGGCGCTCCAGGAATACTCGGCCCCGGTAGGATCGAACCCGGAAGGCGCGTTGAAGTGCAACGTCACCGGGGTGCCGAGATCGGTGGAACCCGTCGTCGGATCGGTCGTGACGATGTTCCGCGGATCGCTCACGAAGACCGCCGGGTCGGCGCTGATGGTCGAGTAGACCCGGTGCGTCTTGCGGTCGGATGCATCGACGTTCACGTAATAGGCGCCGGCGCTCAGTGGCGTCCAGGTGATCTGCTTGCCGTCGCCCGGGATCGGCTGCCAGGGGCCGTCTGCCGAGGGGGATACGGACCACGTGAAGTCGTACTGGTCGGACGACGCGTTCGTGTTGGCCTGGAGGGTGACGTATTGCCCGTGGGCGATCGCCCCGGCCCCCGGAGTCGTGACGATGGCCGGTGCCCCGTAGAGGACGGGCGAGCCCGTGGCGAGCTTGACGATCTGGCTGGCCGTTCGATCCATCACGAACACCACCGTCAGCACTCCGTTCACGTCCCGGGAGACGTTGGCGCCCGAGGGGATCACGAAGCTGTAGGACCCGTTCGGCTCTCGCGCCACCGTGACCAAGGTCGGCCCGAACCCCGCCTGCAGGTAAGAGGCCGAGCGGACGATCGCTGGCAACTGTGTCGGGTCGGGGATGTCGATCTGACTCCCGTCCGCAACGGAGCTCATCGTCGCTCGAACCGCAGCGGAGTCGGACATCGGCAAGTTGACCGGGGTGCCCAGAAAATGCAGGTTCGAGTTGCATGAGACCGCGGCGAGCGCCACGAGTAACTGCCAGGGGTAACGACGCATGGCGGCGACCTTTGGATCTGTCCAAGCCAGAGCTGCCAGGCGATCATCACCGGGGGCCCCCCGAGCGAGCTAGTGATGCTTACACAGGGATCTCTGGCGCTGGGTCCCGGGCCGCAGAACCGAGTCCACCGAGCGCGGGAAGAGGCCGGTCGCGATCGCGCACGGGCCGCTGGTGGCCGGCACCAGGGGCGCCGTCGCTTGCCGGTGGGGCAGGCAGGTGCTAGATTGGCGCCGCAGCAGACGACTAGAAGGAGACAGTGTCCATGGATTCTGGCGCCATCCGGCAGCTCATTGCCCAGCTCGAGTCCACGCCTTCTGGCCTGCATGGAAAGGACTTCCTGCTCACCTGGAAGCAGACGGGGCTAGACCTCGGCGCCGTCCTGCTCGCCGCCGACACGCTCGAGCACCTGTACCGGGCGAACGTCTCGAGCCGGGTGTTCACGTCAGGCCTGGCCGTGTCCAACTTCCGCGACAAGTCCACGCGGACCCGGTTCTCGTTCGCCAGCGCGGCCAGCCTCCTGGGGCTCACGGCGCAGGATCTAGACGAGAGCAAGTCGCAGGTCTCGCACGGAGAGACGGTGCGGGAGACCGCCAACATGATCTCCTTTGCCACCGAGGTGATCGGGATTCGCGACGACATGTTCGTCGGACATGGCCACGAGTACATGCGCGAGGTCTCGGACGCCGTCGAGCTGGGCTACCGGGACGGCTTGCTGCCGCAGCGCCCGTCCATCATCAACCTCCAGTGCGATCGCGATCATCCGACCCAGTCGATGGCCGACCTGCTCCACCTGCAGAAGACCTTCGGGGGGCTCGCGGCGCTCCGCGGCAAGAAGATCGCCATGACGTGGGCGTACTCGCCCTCCTACGGCAAGCCCTTGTCGGTGCCGCAGGGCATCATCACCTTGATGACTCGCTATGGCATGGACGTCGTGCTGGCTCATCCCGAGGGGTACGACCTGATGCCCGAGACTCTCGAGGCGGCTCGCCAGCATGCGGCGCAGTCGGGCGGGTCGTTCAGTCAGGTCGGTACGATGGCGGAGGCTTTCGAGGGTGCCGACATCGTTTATCCCAAGAGCTGGGCGCCGCTCTCTTTGATGAAGGCCCGCACGGATCTGCTCAAGGAAGGCAAGGGTGCCAAGGTCGAGGAACTCGAACGCGAGGGCCTCGCCGAGAATGCCCGCCACAAGGAGTGGGAGTGCACCGAGGACATGATGGCGCGGACCCGTGGGGGCAAGGCCCTGTACATGCACTGCCTGCCGGCCGACATCACGGGCGTCAGCTGCAAGGAGGGCGAGGTGGCCGCTTCGGTCTTCGACCGCTACCGCAATGCGACCTACCAGGAGGCCAGCCACAAACTCTTCGTCATCGCGGCGATGATCCTGCTCACCCGCTTCGAGCAGCCCGCCAAGGTGCTCGAGCAGCTACTCGAGCAGGGGACTCCGCGCCGTTTCACCGTCAACCAGCCGGCGCTGGCGCGCTAGGCAGAGAGGACGCCTTCATGCAGGTCCAATCGCAGCAGGTCCGGTGGACGGACGACCAGGTGCAGGCCGAGGTGCGAACCTTGGCGCGCAAGTACCAGGACCAGATGGTCAAGTTCCTGCGCGACATGATCGCGATCCCCAGCGAGAGCGGGCGGGAGGAGCAGGTCATCGCGCGCATCCGCCGGGAGATGGAGGCGGTCGGGTTCGACGAGATCAAGATCGACGGCCTCGGGAACATCCTCGGCCG
The DNA here is from genome assembly GCA_021790035.1 of bacterium. Taxonomy (GTDB): domain Bacteria; phylum Cyanobacteriota; class Sericytochromatia; order S15B-MN24; family VGJW01; genus JAJXWQ01. The sequence goes on from JAJYIO010000006.1 coordinate 7,620, forward strand.
GGTCGGATCCGGCAAGCGCGTCGTTGCGCTGGATGCCCACATAGATACCGTCGGCGTGGGCAATCCCGGGAACTGGAAGGTCGATCCCTACCAGGGCGACCTCAAGGACGGCATCATCTACGGCCGCGGCGCCTCGGACCAGGAGGCCGGCATGGCGGCGATGGTCTATGGCGCCAAGATCCTGAAGGAGCTCGATCTCGCCGGCGACTGCCAGGTGTGGATCACGGGCACCGTCATGGAAGAGGATTGCGACGGCCTGTGCTGGCAATACATCCTCAAGGAGAAGGTGCTCGAACCCGAGGTCGTGGTCAGCACCGAGCCCACCAACCTTTCGGTCTATCGTGGCCACCGCGGGCGCATGGAGATCAACGTGCGGACCTCCGGCATCTCGTGCCACGGCAGCGCCCCTGAGCGTGGAGTCAACGCGGTCTACAAGATGGCCCCGATCATCGCGGAGATCGAGAAGCTCAACGAGAGTCTGGTGGTGGGCGCCGATCCCTTCCTGGGGAAGGGATCGGTCACGATCAGCGAGATCCGTTCCACCTCGCCGTCTCTGTGCGCGGTGGCCGACTCCTGCGCCATTCACCTCGATCGCCGGTTGACCACGGGCGAGGACCTGGACTTCGCCGTGAGCCAGATCCAGCAACTGCCTTCGGTCAAGGCGGCTGGCGCCGAGGTCGTGGTGCTGGATTATGCCGAGAAGGCGTATACCGGCCTGATCTATCCGACCAAGAAGTACTATCCCACCTGGCTCTTGCCCGAGGATCACGCGGCGGTTCAGGCCGGCGTCGATGCGGCGCGCATCGCGCTCGAGAAGGAGCCGACCGTCGGTAAGTGGATCTTCTCGACCAACGGAACTGCGACCTGCGGAATGTTCGGGATCCCGACGATCGGCTTCGGCCCCGCCAACGAGGTCCACGCGCACAGCGTCGACGACCAGTGCCCGGTCGAGGATCTGGTCCGAGCCGCGGCGTTCTACGCCGTGTTCCCGGCTGCCTGGAGTTCCAGGGCCTAGGCGGAGACGGGATCCTCTCTCGAACTCTTTCTGCCTGCGGGCAAGCCGCTACGTGAGCTTGGCTCTATCGGTGGCGAAGATTCCACGCTGAACCACGCCGTTCGCCCTACGGACGGGCGCGCGGTCGGCCTGCGCCGGGACGGGCTTTGGGGCTACAATGGGGGCTCGTCGTCGCACGAGGGAAGTATGCAGAGCATTCCAGACGTAAAGAGCGAGTCCAAGAAGGATTTCGAGTTCAACTTCAACCACCGGCTTCCCGCCGGGTCGGACGAACCCGAGGCGATCGAGCGGTTCTGGTACGAGAACGTTTACCAGGGGGATCGCGTCAAGCAGCTGACGATTCGCTCGGGCCTCATCGGCATGCTCATCGGCGGGATCATGTCGCTGTCCAATCTCTATGTTGGTCTCAAGACCGGCTGGGGCATGGGCGTGACCATCACGGCCTGCGTCCTGGCATTCGCGATCTTCAAGGCTCTGCAGTTCGTGGCCCGGGCCCGGATCTTCGAGCTCGTCCTGCGCGGCCCGGTACTCGGGCGGATCCTGGCTGGCCTGCGTGACGAGTTCACGGTTCTCGAGAACAACGCGATGCAATCGGCGGCTTCGGCTGCGGGCTACATGGCGTCGGCGGGCCTTATCTCGTCGGTCCCGGCCCTGATGATGTTGACCGGGCAGAGGTTGAGCGCGTTGCAGCTGGGCATGTGGGTCGGGTCGCTGAGCTTCCTCGGCGTGGTCTTTGCGATTCCGATGAAGCGCAACATGGTCAACATCGAGCAACTCCGCTTCCCGTCCGGCATCGCGACGGCCACCACGCTCAAGAACATGCACCTGGCTGGCGGCGATTCCATCAAGCAGGCCCAGGCCCTCGGCCTCGCGGGCGTGGCGGGTGCCATCCTGGCCTGGCTGCGGGACGGGACGGTCACCTGGATGAAGGGCTTCAACATCCCTCCGGAGATCGATTTTCCGGGCAAGATCCTCGGCACGCCGCTGACGTCGCTCACCATCCAGGGCGAGTCCAGCCTCCTCTTGCTGGGGGGCGGGGCCATCATGGGGATGCGGATCACCCTGTCGATGATGGTCGGGGCCATCGCCTACTTCGTCCTCGGCGCCCCATGGCTCATCGCGCATGGCATCCTGCCGGCCGGAGGCGGTTACCGCAACCTCGTCCAGTGGTCGATGTGGCCCGGGGCCTCGATCATGCTGACCAGCGGCTTGCTCATCTTCTTCCTCCAGTGGCGCACCCTCGTGCGGGCCTTCTCTGGACTGGCTCAGATGCTGAAGCCCAGGGCCACGGCCATGGCTTCGGACGATCCGCTCTCCCGCATCGAGGTGCCCGGCTCCTGGTTCGTCCTGGCCTTCGTGCTCCTCGGAGCGCTGTGCGTGTGGCTCGAGAAGAGCTACTTCCAGATCCCCGTCTGGATGGGGCTGCTGTCGATCGTGCTGGCTTTCTTCCTGTCGATCGTCGCCTCGCGCGCCACCGGCGAGACGGACATCACGCCCATCTCGGCGATGGGGCAGCTGACGCAGCTCAGTTTCGGGGCCCTCTCTCCTGGGCACGTGTCGACCAATCTCATGACGGCCGGCGCGACGGCCGGCATCTCGTCCCACACGGCGGATCTCCTCACGGACCTCAAGAGCGGCTACCTGCTGGGGGCCAACCCGCGCCAGCAGTTCTGGGCCCAGTTCCTTGGCATCGTGGCGGGCGCCTTCTTCTGTGTGCCGGTCTTCAACCTGCTGGTGCCTTCGGTCTCGGCGATCGGGACCGAGCGTTTCCCGGCTCCGTCGGCTCAGGTCTATGCCGGGGTCGCCAAGCTGCTGTCGCACGGATTCGAGGCGCTCCCCCCCTCGGCCATCACTGCCATGATCGTTGCGGGGAGCGTGGGAATCGGCCTCGCTCTCGCCGAGGCGTACTTTCCCAGGGCCGCTCGCTGGCTCCCCTCGCCGATCGGCCTCGGCATCGCCCTGGTCGTGCCGTTCTCGAACTCCCTCATGATGTTCCTGGGCGCCCTGGCCGCGTGGGTATTCTCCAGGATCAACGCCCGGGCTTCTGAACGCTACGTCATTCCGGTGGCGTCGGGAGTGATCGCAGGAGAGAGCCTGATGGGCATCGTCACGGCCATTCTCGCCGCGACCGGGAACCTGCACTGACGGGAGCCTGTCAGGCCGATCCTTCCCGGAGCAGCGCCTTCCAGTCGATGGCCGGAGCGCTTGCAACCAGGTCAAGCGGTCCAGCCGGGAACGAGGCCTCGCTGGAAGGGCGCATACGGCCAGATCTCAGGCAAAGCCGGGCACGCTGGCACAGGTCCTGGCGCTCCGCATCGTTCATGGGGCCGGTGATCGCCAGGAGCTTGGGAATCGGATGCGGGGGCCGCAGTTCGAGGTTGATGAAATCCTGGATCACGTGGCGCGCCTCGGTCGCGGTCATCGCCTCGACAGCCAGGATCAGGACCCAGGCTGAATCTGCCCGTGCGTGGGCGACGAAGTTGCGAACGACGTTCTGCCACGTCGGCGATCCGGGCCGCAGGTCCGTGAAGGCGACGATCTTGTCCAGCCGTGCGAAGTTGTCTCCGGAGTGCTCGGCTGCCCAGTCCGACGGCGAGCCCCCGACCATGAGATGGTCGTGGGTATACGGGGTGACGACGTCTCGATGCTCGAATCGATCGAGGGAGCGCGGATCCCTGGCAGTTCGCCGGAGGGCATCCTTGCGCTCGCGGAGTATCTCTGGCTGTGGCGTCAGATCGGCGATCATCGCATCGGCGGCCGCCATCATCTGCTCGACGGAGATCCGTTGCGTGCAGGGCGTGCGGGCCTGCTGATCGCCGGAGACGCATTGGGGAAGCGCCACCCCGGTCCACCGGCAATTTCGGCACGGTAGTTCGGTCTCGATGACCCGGGACTCCTCATCGTACGCGTAGGCGCCATAGGGATGGCTGGAGCCCCACGGAGACAGGATCGGAGTTCCGACTCCCCCCGCCATGTGCGTGAGGCCTCCATGATTGCCCACGAACAGGTCGCAAAGGGACAAGATGGCCATGGTCTGCCGGATCGTGGTCTTTCCTACCAGATCGAGGCCGACGTCCAGGTGGCCCTCGGAATTGCCGCTGCCGATCTCGATCACCGTGGCGCCGTGCTGGGTTTCGAGGTATTGCGCCAGGGCCTGGAAGCGCTCGGCTCCCCAGCGCCGATCGAATTCCTTGGCGTCCCCGCAAACGGCGACGGTCAGGCCCCCCAGCCCGTCGTCCTCGAAACCGAGGTCGGCAACCTCGCGGTCCAACACGTGAAGCCGGGGTGGAAACCGGCCGTCGTCGAGATCCTGCTGGCGCAGGAAGTGCTCGAAGATGCTCCTGGAAGCGGCCAGCGAGTCCTTGAGGGGAGTCTCGAACGCTTTGATGTTGGGAGTCCGCAGGATGAGATCGAAGTCCGAATCGTCAGACGATTCGTCGAAGGCATCGATGTCGGGGTTGCCCCAGGCGATCGTGCGGCAATGGCGCGACGAGATCCGGGCGTCTGGATATCTGCGGCGGAGCGCCGGATAGAATCCGGTCTCGCACACGATATCGCCCAGCCCCTTGTTTCCCGAGTGGTCGACGAGGACTCGCATGGCCTTTGTTGATAGCGTGCGGTGGAAAGGCAGGTGCCCGACAGGCGAGACCTGCGGTGCGACGGCATCGCCATGGTACGCCAAGATGCTCCTGGAGGACAGGAGACGCTCCCGACGTGACTCGAAGGGGCCCCTTGGGCCGGGCAACAGGTCCGTGCACCGATACGTTCAGAAGGAAAACGACCTAAAATCCAGGTAATGAATGAGATCGTCGGGCTCATCCTGCTGCTCGCCGCGGGCGGTTACGCGCTGCGAAAATTCGGCCTGGTGCGGCCCGATGCCGCCCGGGACCTGAACCAGATCATCCTCTATCTCTTCCTGCCGGCCCTGATCTTCACCTTGCTGCACAAGGCGCATCTGGCCTGGAAGGTCGCCGCCATGCCGGCGATGGCATGGCTCGCCGTCGGCGTCGGGCTTCTGGCCGCCTTTCTGGTCGGGAAGCTGCTGCGGCTGCCGCCGGCGTTGATGGCGACGTTCCTGCTCACCAGTGCGATGGGCAACACGACGTTCCTCGGCTATCCGATCGTGCGCGGGTTTTACGACCAGGCGCATCTCACGCTCGCGATCCTGTATGACCTGCTCGGCAGCACGCTGGCCGTGAACACCGTCGGAATGGCGATCGCCGGCGGTGCATCCAGTCGGGGGATGGCGCCGGGAGCCATCGCGCGGCGGTTGCTTGCGATGCCCGTGCTCTGGGCCCTGGTCCTCGGCCTGGCGACTCGCGGCATCGGGATCCCCGCGCCGGTGGAGCGCCTGCTTGAAGGGGTCGGCAATCTGACGGTACCGATGTCGATGGTCACGATGGGGCTGGCGTTGCGAATCTCCCACTTGCGGCACCGGTGGCGCCTGGTTCTGGCCTCGGCGGGCATCAAGCTGATGGCCATTCCCGTGGTCGTCTGGATGGCGGCTCGCGTCCTTGGACTCCCGCTGGCCTTCCAGCAGTCGGCGGTCCTGGAAAGCGCCATGCCGACGATGTTCTACGCCCTCAACCTGGCCATCTTCTTCGACCTGGACGCCGCGTTCGTCCTCGGGGCGATCGCCGTGTCGTCGCTGCTGTGCATGGCGACGCTGCCCTGGTGGTTCTGGCTGCTGGGTCGTCCCTGGTGAGCAGCGAGTGCCCTCGGCTGGCTGAATCCGGGCCGGGTGCTGACGGGGTCGGCGTGGCGACCCCGGTCCTGCTCGGGTATAAGTCCGCCATGGCGCGCCGCCACTGGTTCTGGCTTTTGCCCGCCCTCCTCGCCGGGTGCCCGCATACCCCTGCCGCTACGGCCAACGTGGTCTGCTTGAATCGGTGCGGATCGGGTGGCTCCCTGCCGGGCGCCCTGCACGAGTTCACGTTGGCCGGAACCGGCCAGGAGGCCCTGAGCTTCCCGTCCTCCACGCACCTGGCGCTGCTCCTGTCGGCCAGCGGGTCAGCGCTTCAAGGACCGGTGGATTTCAAGATCCAGGCGGCCCCTCGGGTTGCGGAGATGGCGCTGTCGGACTCCTGGCGCTGGCATGGTCCCCTCAGCCTGCATGGTGCCGGGGGAACCCTCAGATCCGTGCAGGCAATTCCCCAGGCGCTGGACATGTGGATCAACACCGGGGATTCGACCGCCGCGGGCGACTGCTTGCGGCACGTCGTCCAGGTCTATCACTCGGCGCACGCTTACTTCTACCTCGACGAGGGGCCAGGTGCCGGAGTGACGGGGGCCTGCGCCGCTCCGGGCCTTCAGCCGACCCAGGCCGTGCCATCGGGGACCGTTCCCGCTTTGACCTTCAGCCAGGGGGTGAGCATGCTGGCCAAGGCCTTCGAGCAGGGCTTCACCAGCGCTACCGATCCGCTTCCCGGGGCAGCCCCCATCTATCCGACGGTCACGGGCCTCTTCGGCCCGGATCCGGGAGGAGATTCGCCGCCCGCGGGAGATCCCACCTTCGTCGTGATCTCTCCCGCCGTCGACGATTTCGGGCAACAGCACGGCCTCATGGGCTACTTCTGGGAGCGCGACATGCAGACGGTGGTCGACACGCCAGGCGACCCGAGGCAGCACAGCAACCAGCGGCCGGTCGTGTTCCTCTCTGATCAGATCTATGCCGAGCAGCCTTACACGACGTACGGAACGCTCGCCCACGAGTTCACGCACCTCGTCGTCTATTACCAGCGCACCAAAGAGGGGGTCGGCGCCAACGAGACCTGGTGGAACGAGGCGCTGGCCATGCTGTCCATGGACCGGTGCGGCTACGGCTGGAAGGCGGGCAACCAGGACATGGCCAAGGACCTGAACTCGTTTCTGCAGCAACCATCGGCCTACTCGCTCACCGACTGGGACCAGGATCCGCATGGTTTCGCCTATGGCCTGGTGAGCCTGTTCGCGCGCTACCTGTTCGATCGCTTCGGGCCCGCCTTCATCCACGAGGTGGAGCTGGCCCCGGATGGAGGCATCACGGCGCTCGATGCGGCCCTTCAGGAACGCGGCACGAGCTTCGAGGCTGTCTACGAGGATTTCATGATCTCGATCTACGCTTCGAGCCAGGGGTTGGCTCTTGGCGGCGTCTGGCAGCTGGCCCCCGACCTCAACATGCGCGGGCTCTATGGCTCGGTGCAGCTCGCAGGGGTCCAGACGCAGCCTGCCCCGCCTGGAGGCGGCCTCCAGCTACCCGTCTGGAGCACCGCCTTCTTCGATCTCTCGCAAGGCCAGAGCGCTCCCTGGAACTTTTCGCTGACCTCCCCGGGGCCCATGTTCGGCAGCGGGATCAGCTTCTGACGCTCGGAGCTCGGGCTCTATTGCTCGACGACGAACTCGTCGTTCCCGGGATCGAGGGTCACCTGGCCCGCTGCAAAAAGGGCGGTGCCGATGTTGCCATACATCGCTGACACGCCATCTCCCGCATAGAGGGAGACCGGCACGCGATGGAAGACCAGAGGTCCGAGCGCCAGCGTATTCAGGACCGTTGCCTGGGTGCTGGCGCTGTTCCCGAGACTCGCGATGGTGGGCCCGGGGCGGATCCCACGATCGCCGGGTCGGATCCCCGAAGCCCGGGCGAACTCCCAGCGCAGGTTTACGACATTGGAGCCCGTATCCAGCAGGCATTCCCTGACGGGGCCGCCATCCATCCGGACGGGCACCATGGGAACGCCATTCACCAGGCGCATGGGGATACGGTAGCGGTGGGGCAGCGGCACGGCGCGGGGGCCTGGCGCGAGCAGGATCAGCACCCGGTGCGGGAAGTCGATCTGGAGACGGAAGTTCCGCAGCCAGTCGTAACCCAGGATGCCGTCGACCAGGACACCGTCGTCCCGGAGGATCTGATCCTCGAGCTTGACCATCACCCCGGCAACCTCCAGCGGTGCGTGGGCGCGACCCACCGCAAGCCGAGCGATCGAGACGAAGCGTTCGATCCCGTAGGGATCGGACCTGGCCTCGGCGTTGACCGTCGGGCATTTGGCCTGGTTGACGACCCGGGGCGAGACCACCGAGAGGTTGGACCCCGAGTCCACCAGCCAGGTGCCCGGCCGGCCGTCGAGGGAGGCCGTGATGAAGATGTGGCCGTCGACGAAGGAGAACGGGACAGCTCCCGAACTCGGCGCGAACGACCGGGTCGCCGCGCCTTCGGGGTTCAGCGGAGGAACCTTCGAAGCGAGCGTGGCTTCGCCCGTTCCACCACGACCGCGGGCCAGGAGCGCTACCATCGCGAGCATGGCAACGACGAAGACGCCGATCGCCATGGCCCGGTTCGCGCTCCGGCGAGATCGCTGCTTCGGGTGCTTCTTCGAGCTTCTAGCCATCTCTCCGGGCGGGTCTGGTACCTTGATTCTTGGGCTCGAGCTGCGAGCTGGGTGCCGCTGAACCACTGTTATACCCTGCGCTGGGGGCGCAGCCGGTCTTCTTGCCGATGAAAGTCTGTCTATCCACGTGCCCGTCCGAACGGGCGGACGACCTCGCCGCGGTCCTCATCAACGAGCGGGTTGCCGCCTGCGTCAACATCATCGCGTCCGTGCGGAGCGTATACCGCTGGCAGGGGGCGGTTCGAAGCGAGAGCGAGGCCTTGCTCGTGATCAAGACCTCGGATTCGGCGGTCGAGCGCCTGATGGCTCGCCTGGCGAAGATCCATCCCTATCAGACGCCGGAGATCGTCGTCTTGCCAGCCGAGGCGGTCTGGCCGTCGTACCTGGCCTGGGTCCAGCAGGAGACCTCTTTCCCGCCTGGTTGACGCAAGAGCGCAGAAGCGGCCAGGGCGGAGCGGGATCTCGTGCCCGGTCGTGGTCGATCAGGTATTCTGTCCAGCATGGCTCGCTTCCGCGTCATGTTCCTGGCGCTGTTTTGCCTGCTCGGCCTGGCGCTGTCGGCCTGGGCGCAGGCGCCCGAGGTCGTGGTCCTGCCGGTAACCGGGGCGATCAACCCGGTCTCGGCGGGCTATCTGGTTCGCAGCATCCATCAGGCTAACGAGGAACAGGCGCGGCTCATCGTCGTGGAGCTCGACACCCCGGGGGGCCTGGATACCTCGATGCGGCAGATCATCCAGGCCGAGAGCGCGTCTGCGGTTCCGGTCTGCGTGTACGTGTATCCGGAAGGCTCGAGGGACGCGTCGGCCGGGGTGTTCATCACGATGGGAGCCAGCGTCGCGGCCATGGCGCCGGGGACCAACATCGGTGCGGCCCATCCGGTCGGCGCGGGCGGCGCGACCATCAAGGGTACCGAGGCGCAGAAGATCGAGAACGACGCTGCCGCATACATCCGGGCGCTGGCGACGGCCCACGGGCGTAATGCGAACTGGGCCGAGAAGGCGGTGCGCAAGAGCGTATCGCTCGATGCCCCTGATGCCCTGCACAGGCACGTCATAGACCTGATGGCCCCGGACCTCGCCTCGCTGCTTAACGAGCTTGACGGGCGCAAGGTCAAGGCGAACAACCGCATCGTCACGCTGCATCTACGCGGTGCCGTTCCGGTGATCCGGAAGATGGATGCCTTCGAGAGCGTGCTCTACGTCATCAGCGATCCCAATGTCGTGCTCATCTTGATGCAGCTCGGGATGCTGGGGTTGTTCTTCGAGCTGACCAACCCCGGGGCCATCCTGCCCGGGGTCATCGGCGGCATTTGCCTCCTGGTTGCGGTCTTCGGGATGGGAATGCTTCCGATCAACTACGTCGGCGTGGCGTTGCTGGTCTTCGCCTTCGCCCTGTTCCTGGCGGACCTCTACAGCCATAGCCACGGCGTGCTGACGCTCGGTGGCATCGTCTCGTTGATCCTGGGCGGCTTCATGCTGCTCTCGGGGAGTACGCCCGGGGTTTCCGTCTCACGCCCTCTGGTCGTCTTCACTGCGCTGGTCATCGGGGGGTTGTTCGCCGGGTGCATTGCGCTGGCGCTGTCGGCACAGCGGCGCCCCATCCGGAGCGGGCGCGAGGAGCTCCTGGGGCGCACGGCGCAGGTGAAAACGGCGCTGGCCCCGATCGGGCAGGTGTTGCTGGAAGGGGAGCGGTGGCAGGCCCGGTCGCTGGCCGGCCCGATCGAGGTCGGGGCCGAGGTCGTCGTCCAGCGCAAGGAAGGTTTGGTACTCGTCGTGGCAAGAAAGCAGGCAAGCGATGGACTGGTTTAGCGGACTCGGATTCGGCATCGTCGTCGTGCTGGTGTTCCTGGCCTCGGCAGTCAAGGTCGTCCAGGAATACGAGCGCGGCGTCATCTTCCGGCTCGGGCGGCTGATCGGCGCCAAGGGCCCGGGCCTCTTCCTCCTGATTCCGGTGCTCGATCGCATGGTGAAGATGGATCTTCGAACCTTGACGATGGAGCTCCCCGTGCAGGAGATCATCACCCAGGACAACGTCACCATAAAGGTTTCGGCGGTCGTCTACTTCCGGGTCGTCGAGCCCGAGGACGCCGTCACGAAGGTCTACGACTTCAGCCTGGCGACCCTGCAGATCGCCCAGACGACGCTGCGGAACGTTCTCGGACAGTTCAATCTCGACCAGGTCCTCTCCCAGCGCGAGGCCCTCAACGAAAAGCTGCAGAAGATCATCGACGAGCAGACCGAGCCCTGGGGCGTCAAGGTGTCCATCGTCGAGATCAAGGACGTCGAGCTGCCGGCCAACATGCAGCGCGCCATGGCCCGTCAGGCCGAGGCCGAGCGCGAGAAGCGCGCCAAGGTGATCCATGCCGAGGGCGAGTTGCAGGCCAGCCGGACCCTTTCGGAGGCCGCGGCCATCATCTCCGCGCAGCCGGGTTCGATGCAGCTCCGCTACCTGCAGACCCTGGCCGAGGTAGCGGTGGAGAAGAACAGCACGATCCTGTTCCCGGTTCCGCTCGATCTGCTCGAGGGGATCACGCGCGTCCTCGGCAAGTCGGAGACCTCGGGCAGGTCCTGAGTCGGGCTCGTTAACCCTGCCTTTGCCGGAGCGGAAAGCGGTGGCGGCCATGACAACCATGGCCGCAGCAAGATTTGGTCGTGTGGGGCGAGGGCGGGGCAGGTGCCCCGCCCTCGCGGGTGGATCCGGTTGTCTGGTCGGCGAAGAGCCTCGTGAGTTACCCACCGGCTGCGTCGGCGGCGACCATCAGCCCCCCCCTTGCCGGCTTTGCGATGCGGGGCTAGGTTGGTCGGACCGGGTCCGGATCGGCAGGGACCACGGGGTTAAAGAGTGGAGGCAAGAATGTCGTTACTGGTCAGCAACGAGGCGCCGGACTTCACGGCCACGGCGTATCACGACGGGGAGTTCAAGACGATCAAGCTCTCCGAGTTCCGCGGCAAGAAGGTGGTCTTGTTCTTCTATCCGCTGGATTTTACGTTTGTCTGCCCCACCGAGATCGTTGCGTTCTCGGAGGCCAAGGAGGAGTTCGACAGGCGCGACACCGTCGTTCTGGGGTGCTCGGTGGACAGCCAGCACACGCACCGCGCCTGGGCCGAGGTCGAACGCAAGAACGGGGGCATCAAGGGCGTGAACTTTCCGCTGCTCTCCGACATGACCCGGGAGATCTCCGCAGCCTACAACGTGCTCTTGCCGGCAGGGTTCGCGCTGCGAGGTCTCTTCATCATCAACAAGAGCGGAGTGATCAAGCACATGACGGTCAATCACAACGACCTCGGTCGCAGCGTCGAAGAGGTCCTGCGCCTCGTCGACGCGGTCGAGCACTCCGAGGAGTACGGCGAGGTTTGCCCGGCCAACTGGCACAAGGGCACCCGGGCCATGAAACCCACGGTCCAGGCGCTCCGGGACTACTCCGCGCAAAATGAGGTTGCGGCGGTCCACTGAAGTCGCGCCAGTCTTCGCGGAAGGGTAACTCGAGGGGCGTCGGATCGGCGCCCCTCGAGTCTTGGCGCCCGGTGTCCGAGGCCCGGAGACCGCCGGCTCAGGCAAGAGAATTTCAAAATGCCTTGACTCCCGAGGCCCGGTGCTGCAAGATGGGCCTCTGTCGCGGGCGCCGCAGGGCGTTCCAAGACCCCGGCAAGGGTTTTTCAAACAAGGCGCTTGACGGGACGGGTTGTTAAAGGTAAGATTAAATCTCTGGCAAATCTGCCAGGTCGGTTTTTCCGAAAACAATCCATTCGCGGATGCCGCGAGGTGTTCCAAGAGCCCGGCAGAAGGATTTTCAAACAAGGCACTTGACGGGACGGGTTGTTAAAGGTAAGATTAAATCTCTGGCAAATCTGCCAGGTCGGTTTTTCCGAAAACAATCCATTTGATTTGTGTTTTGTCGTGCGGCATTGCCGCTCGATTCTGCACCTTGAAAACTG
>JAJYIO010000318.1 GCA_021790035.1 bacterium
CGCTCGTCGAGCTCTGCTCGGGCGAGGTCGTCGGCTTCGAGGCCCTGATGCGCTGGCGGCACTCGCGCCGTGGCGAGATCGCCCCGGCGCTGTTCATCGACATCGCCGAGGCCAGCGGGCTGATCGAGACGTACATCGGCTATGCCTGGGGCGTCCAGTCGTTCACCGAGCTCATCCCGATAAGCCGCGACGGCCAGGGCAAGCTCAAGGAGGCCGACGCCGAGCTCGTACCGGTCCAATCGGTTACTGCGGTCCAGGTCAATGCCAACGCGCAGTACTACGGCCCGGCCATCGACCTCTCGATGCTCGAGTGGACGTCCGACGGGCAGATCGTCCTGGCCTTCCCGATCGTCTACAGCCCGCAGCGGTGGGTCAACCCGGTTCCCCTGGGCCGGGCGGCCATGTACAACTCGGCCCTCAAGCTCTACCCCGACGAGATGCAGGTCTCGTTCACCGCGGGACGGACCGACTCTCCTCCCGCGACGTTCCAGGACGTCTGCTGTCGCCTGATGGCCTTCCTGCTGCTGCAGCGCGACGATCCCGACTCCCTGGTGGCCGCCCGCCAGAAGGTTGCAGACCTCGGGACGCTTACCTTCTACAAGGACGACCCCCTGGTCGAGATCCTCCGGCCGATCGCGCGCTGGAAGCGATAGGCCATGAGCAAGGCCGATACCCTCCGGGCCAAGGCCGAGGCCTACCTGGCGCGCCAGACCCGGGCCGGGAACCAGCTCCACACGATCTACATCGTAGAGGAGCCGGCAATGACGCAGGACGCGACGACGGGCCTGCCGACCTACTCGGGAAACCCGACCGTCACGCAGATCACGCCCGCTCCATACGTCCGGATCGGCGGTCGCTCGGTTCCGGTGCAAGGCGGAGCGGTTGAAGTTCTTGGCGATGCGACGGTCGAGCACATCTCTCGGACCGACTGGCCCCTGTCCAGGCTCCAAGCCGCAGCCGGATTCCGGATCGACGACCCCAATTCGGGCGATCTGTACCAGATTTTGACCGGATCGGTGCGCGAGGTGGGCCCCGCGACCTACGAGATGCTCCTCCAGCGCGTTTCACAGCCCAGGAGCTAGGCCATGAGCCTCGATTTGCTCAAAAATGCGCTCTACCAGGCGCTCAAGGCCTCGATTCCGGCTCTCAACGTCTATCCCGAGACGATCGACGACCTCTCCGAGAGCTTTCCGAGCCTCGCTTTCGTCGAGATCGAGACCCAAAACCTCCAGGCCAAGCCCTACTGGGAGACGGTTGTCCTTCCGAACCCCGATCAGACGCTCGGAGCGGCTCCGAACGTCGTGATTCCGGTCATTTCCAGGATGCGATCGACCTTTCGGCTACAGCTCCGCGACAGCCTCGGCCAGGGCCCCAAGGACATCACGGCCTACCAGAAGATCCGAGACCAGCGCAATGCGGTCGAGCGGTTCCTGGTGAACACCCGAACCGTAATGCTCGGGACGCCCCCGGGCCAGACCCTGGCGGAGCTCTGGTATGTGAGCGCCCGCGAGGCCTACGACCCCAAGTCCAGCATCTTCCTGCACGAGTTCACCGTGCGCTTCGACCCCTGGAGGCTTCTCGATGCCGGCCCAGGCGTACCGACCTTCTCGGCCAATGCGATCACGCTCGAGGTCCAGCGTGAGAGCGACAACGCGATCCTCATCACCCGGCTTTACCCGCTGACATAAGGAGGCACCCGGATGCTAGTCAACTCCATCACCGGCATCGCCCTCGATGCTGTCCTGACCCGCCTCCTGCCGGCGGGTCTCGTGGCCGCGACCAACATCGCGACCGGTACCTGCGCCCTGGTGGCGACGGCCGACTGGGGCCCGGTCAACGTGCCGACGGCGGTCGCATCGCTCAACGACTACGTGGCGCAGTTCGGCAACTACGCCCAGAGCGGTGCTTACGAGACGACTGGCTATGCTCAGGCCTGGGGATTCTTCACGGGCGGCAAGAAGCGCCGAATCTCGGGCGGCGGCAGCGATCTGCGGGTCATCCGTATCGCCGGAACCGGGAATGCCGCGGCCACGAGCACCGTGCTCGACAACCTGGCGGCCACCGTCGGCACCGTGACGGGTCTCTATCCCGGTGCCTCGGGCAACGGGATCCAGCGGATCATCGCCGACGGCGACAACCGTCTGGCAGTTCCGGCGGCTCCTGCCGTCACGGCCGAGACGACGGGCGGCACCATTCCGACCGAGGCGGCGGTGGTCGTGGCCCTGACGGCCGTCAACAATCGCGGCGAGACGACCATCGGCGCGACGTCGAATTCGGTCGCCGTCACCGGCCCGAGCGGGTCGATCACCGTTCCGTTGCCGGCGCTGGCGACCTACCAGACGGGCTGGAACGTCTACACCAGCACCAACGGGGGCACGAGCTGGGAACTCGTCAACACGGGCGGAGCGGTCACCGGTGCCACTTACACGATCGCTGCCCTGGGCGCGGGAGCCGCTCCTCCGAGCACGAACGGCGCGGTCTCTAGCTTCCACCTGACGGTCGTTCCGTTCAACGACCAGGCCAACGAAGTCTACAAGAACCTCACCCCGGCGAGCGCGGCGGCGGCCGTTAACGGGCTCTCGCAGTTCGTGACCTGGACGGCTGGAGCCTCGACCCTCCTGCCCACGCCCGGCACCGCTTACCTGCAGGGAGGGAACTCTGGCCTCAGCACGCAGGACACCGACTACGTCGGGACGGCGGGTGTTAGCCCGACCGGATTCCAACTCGCGGCCACCGTTTCCGGGGTCGACTTCCTGATTTCGGGTTCGATGAGTGCGGCAATCCAGACCGCGATGAAGGCGATCGCCGACCAGGTATGGGCTCAGGCGATCATCGGCCCCGAGAACGCAACGATCACCACGACCGCCGCGATCGTCGAAGAGACTTTCAACGACTGGGGCGTCATCTACCTGTACGGCTACCAGAACTGGCTCAACCCGGTCTCTGGAGTCACCGAGCAGATCCTCCCAGCCGGATCGGTGGCGGGCGCGCTCTGCAACGGGCCCTATTGGGTCAACCTGTCCCAGTGCACGCTCAACGGCTATCTCGGGCCGGTCACGCCCCTGTCGGATGCCGACGCGGAGCTCCTGGCCGAGGCGGGCATCATCCCGATCACGGCTGGATCCGTCTGCCGCAAGGGTTGCAACACGGCGTCTGACCCCTCGATCAACCAGATCGAGGACTTTCGGATCCCGGTGTTCATCGCCAAGAGCGCAGACGCGACCGTGCAGCCGCTCATCGCCGAGCCCCAGGTCGTCGACCCGACCACCGGGCAGAGCGACTTCTTCGATGACATCCGAGAGGCCCTCGAGAGCCTGCTGCGCCAGCAGCCCAAGGAGGCCATCACCGAGGCCTACGTCGACGCGCAGTACGACTCGACCCTGGCGAGCGAGAACAAGGCCCAGGTATCGGTCGTGGTCCGCCAGACGGGCAAGGCGAATCAGATTCTCCTGAACGCCACCGTGGGCCGCACTGCGCTCGCCGTCGTGCCGGCCGGAGTGAACCTCATCACGGGCTCGTAAAGCGTGTCTCTCGGCCCCTGACGGGGGCCCTTTGTATACACTCGGGCGCCCCCATGCGCCGTTACCAGGAGGAACCCCATGGGCAAGCTTGCCGTAAACCAGACCCTGCGTGGAGCCGACGTCAGCGTGCGCCTCTATCGCGGGGGGCAGCCGCTCGACATCATCGAGGCCGAGGAGATCGAGATCAAGCCCGAGCTCAAGGTCATCGAGTCCGAGCCGCTATCGGTCGGCCATACCCAGCGCGACACGCACGTCGATGGCGTCCAGGCGACCGTCAAGGGTGTTCGCAAGGGCAACCAATTTCTGCAGGAGATCTTGGATCAGATCGCCGTCAATATGAAGACGGGCTTTGCCATCTCGCATTACACCGCGGTCATCAACTACCGCGACCTCAACACCAAGACGGTTCAGAGCGTCAAGATCGCGGACGCGAGTTTGACTGAGATCGATCCTTTCAACTCGGGCAAGAACTTCGACAAGCAGACCGAGGG
>JAJYIO010000319.1 GCA_021790035.1 bacterium
TCGGGCGGCACGACAACTCCGCACGCGGCCTGAATGACGAGATCGGCGGCCTCGCCTGCCGCCGCCAGCACGATGGGCCGGGCCGCGGCCATCGCCTCGTAGGTCTTGCTGGGAACGGCCCCCCGGAACAGCGGTAGGTCGCGCAACGAGACGAGGATGGCGTCGGCGGCGGCCAGCACGTCGGGCATCTGGTCGCGCGCCAGGGGGTCGAGGAAGGTCACGTTGGGCCCGGCCATTCGCTGAAGCTCGGGCTTTTGAGCCCCGTCTCCCACGAAGACGAAATGAACGGGCCGCCCGCCTGGCCGGATCCTCTCGTGGGGCGCCCCGTCCGCCTCTGCATCCAGCGCCGTGCGCGGCGAGAGGAGATCCGCCGCCTGCACCGCGCACTCGAGCGCCTGCGAGAGGCCGTGGGTGCCCGCGTACACGACCAGGAAGCGATCCTGCCACGAGTGCTCGAGGCGAAATCGGGCGCCGTCTCCCCGGGCAAAGCGCTCCGTGTCGACGCCGTTCGGGAAGTAGACGGCCTGCTTGACCCCCTGGGCCTTGAGGTCGCGCTCGATGCCGAGCGTCACGCAGAGAACGCGCCGGGCCGTCCAATAGCACCAACGCTCCAGGCCTTCGGCCAGGCCCACCAGGAGCTTGTTCTTGACCATCTCGAGTTCGACGGCCGACCGGGGCCAGATGTCGGCCACGTTGAAGAAGATCCGCGCCCCCTTGGCCCGGGCCAGGACCCAGCCGGCCACTCCATCGAAGAGCGGCGGGGACTCGACGTACACCACGTCACAGGCAGCCATCCGGGGAACGGCCAGGATGGCCATCGCCATGAAGGAAAGGTGGTTCAGGATGCGTCTCAGGAAGCCACGGTTGGGGGTGGCGTAGATCCACGTCCGGTAAACCTCGACGCCGTCTCGCTCTTCCCAGGTTCCCGCACGGTCGCGGTACTCGGCTGGAATGATCCCCGAAGGGTAGTTGGGTAGCGCCGTCAGGACCTGCACCTGGTGCCCACGGCGCACGAGCCGGAGCGCCAGCTCGTGGATCCGCGTCTGCGGAGCGCCCACCTCGGGCGGGTAGTAGGGAGTCAGAAAGCAAAAGCGCATGGGAATCCGGACTATGGCTCGCGACTCGCTTGATCTCCAGGCCCCACGCGGGCTTGCGGTATGATCATGCCGAGGTAGTGACTGCGGGCTAACGGGACGTATGACAACATATCGCTAAACATCCAAGATGCCTTGGCGGTAATTCGACTTATCACTGGATTCAGGGTTTCGGCGCGAAGATCGAGGCGGCATTCCGGAAAGAGCCGGGCGATCTCGGCCCGCCCCAGGGCCACCAGGGGACGATCGGGTCGCACGACGCGCATGTCGTACCAGAGAATCTTGCCGCCCGGCTTGAGGATGCGCCGCATCTCGTGGGCGATGGCCAGGCGGATGTCGGGGTCGAGGACCGACGAGAGCAGCGTGAGCTGCATGACGAGGTCGAAGCTCTCGTCGGCAAACGAAGTGGACCGGGCGTCTTTGACCTCGAGGCGGGCGGCTGGCAGGATGGCCTGCGCCCCGGCGATCCGGTCGGCCAGCAGGTCCACGCCGCACAAATTCTCGGGCCTGGCACCCCAGCTCACCAGTCGCAGGAGCTCCCCCCCACTCCCGCATCCCACCTCGCAAATGCGCAGATCGGCCAGATCACGAAGGCCCCACGTGGCCAGAAGGCCCAGCGTGGCTCGCTCGCGCCGCTGGGTCCGGTAAAGATTGGCCGGATGGGCCAGGGCGTAGTAGTCCGCCGGAAGGCTCCTGGTGCGATCGCCATAAACCTCGGCGATGCGCCGGCTCTCATCGATCGGCATCATGGATTTTACCATCGCCGCCACGCGGCCAGGCTGGCGGCCGGCGATGGCCGGTTGCATTTCATGAGCCATTTGCTACCTTGAAGAACCCCACCATGCCTTTCAGGCCTCGAGCGGCCCGCTCGCGCCGCATTCGGAACTATTGATGACGGATACCTACTACATCACCACGGCCATCGACTACGCCAACGCCCCACCCCACCTCGGCCACGCCTACGAGAAGATCGCCGCGGACTGCCTGGCGCGCTATCATCGGCTGCAATATGGCGCCGACAACGTTTTCTTCCTGACCGGCACGGACGAGCACGGGCTCAAGATCGAGCGCAAGGCCAAGGAGGCCGGGGTTTCCCCGCAGGAGTTCGTCGACCAGATGGCGGGGGCCTTCCAGGCGGCTTGGGCCGCGCTCGGAATCTCCTACTCGCGCTTCATCCGGACCACCGAGGCCGCGCATCGCGAGCAGGTTCAGCAGATCTTCGCCCGGTTGATCGCTCAGGGCGACGTCGTGAAGGCGCGGTACGAGGGCTGGTATTGCTCTGGCTGCGAGGAGTTCAAGGCCGAACGCGACCTCCTCGAGGGACGGGTCTGCCCCAACCACGAGCGTCCGGCGGAATGGACCTCCGAGGAGAATTACGTCTTCGACATGGCCCGGTACCGGGATCGCCTGCGTGCCAGGATCGAGTCCGACCCGCACTTCGTGCAGCCGGAGTTCCGGCGCAAAGAGGTCCTGAACCTCCTGGAAGGATTTCCCAATCTGTCGGTCTCTCGCCAGAGCGTCAAGTGGGGGATCCCGGTACCGGGCGATCCAGAGCACGTCGTCTACGTATGGATCGACGCGCTGTCCAACTACCTGACGGGCATCGGCTATGGCCGCGACGAGGCCATGTTCTCGCACTGGTGGCCGGCGGACGTTCACCTGGTCGGCAAGGACATCAGCAAGTTCCACGCCATCCTCTGGCCCGCGATCTTGATGGCCCTCGATCTTCCGCTGCCCAGGCAGATCTTCGTGCATGGCTTCGTGCTGCTGGACGCGGGCAAGATGAGCAAGTCTACCGGTAACGTCGTGGATCCGCTCGGGCTAGCTGAGAAGTACGGGCCCGATCCCATACGGTATTACCTGCTGCGCGAGGTCAACTTCGGACGCGACGGCGACTTCACCTACGAGGCGTTCGAGAAGCGGGTGAACGCGGATCTGGCCAACAATCTCGGCAATGCGCTGAACCGGATCTTGACCTTCGCGGAACGCCACTTCGAGAACCGCGTCAGCCGGCCCGCGACCGAACCCTCCGAGGCGATTGGCGCGCTGGCGGCGGCGGCCGGGCTCGCTCGGGAGCGCTTCGTGGCCGCAATGGAAGCCGTGGCGCTCCACGAGGCCCTCGCGGCGGCCTGGGAGCTCCTCGACGAGCTCAACATGTTCGTCGATCGCCAGGCACCCTGGTCGCTCGCCAAGCAGGAGGACAAGACTCCCCTGCAACACGTGGTCTGGTCCGTGCTCGAGACCCTGCGGGTGGTGGCGATCATGGTCTGGCCGACGGTGCCCTCCCTGGCTGCCAGGATATGGGAACAGCTCGGAACCGAGGGCGAGCTTCTGGCCGAGCGCACGGATCGCCGGTGGGAGCACACCTGCTGGGGGGCGGATCCAGGTACGGCCCCCGGGACCTCACATCCGGCCGCCGATCGCACCTTCGTGACCCGGAAGACGGGTCCCGTCTACTTGCGCATCGGCACCGAGATCGTGGGCAAGGCCGGCAAGCACTAGCCTCCTGCCGATGGCCGAAGCAGCCTCCGGACCGCTCGTGGTGGATTCGCACTGCCACCTCGACATGCTCGCGAAATGGCGCCAGGCGGTCCCGCCGACGGCGGCCGAGGAGGCCCACGAGCAGGCCGAGATCGTGGAGCGAGCGCGCCAGGCCGGGGTGGGACAGATCGTGGTATCGGGCTGCGCCTGGTCGGATTTCGGTCGCGTGCGGGAGGTCGCCGAACGTTTCGAAGACGTCGTCTGGCTGGCCCTTGGCATTCACCCCCACGAGGCGACTACCTGGGAACCCGGGTCGATGGAGCGGCTGGCTGCCGCTGCGGCGGACCCGCGGGTCGTGGCCATCGGCGAGTGCGGTCTCGATTACCATTACGACCTCTCCCCCCGCGATCGCCAGCAGGAGGCGTTTTGCGAC
>JAJYIO010000320.1 GCA_021790035.1 bacterium
GGTGGCCACGCTTTAGCAGATCGATCGGGCGGCATGCAGCACAACTTGTACTTCTTGCCGCTGCCGCAAGGACAGGGTCGGTTGCGACCGGTCATGACCACCTCCAAGGAGAAGATGCCCATGATCAGAGCACCAAATGACGCACAGCGACGCGAGGATGCCTGGCAACGCTTCTACCGCATCGCGCCCCGCCCCACCGCGTGCCCCTACTGCCGCGGCCTCCGAATCTGCTGGGACGGATCCTCGGTCCGGTCCGCCAGCCTGCGGGCAGGCGACGCGACGAGGTTCATTCCCCGCATTCCCCAGCGGCGCGCCAAATGCGGCGCCTGCAGGCGGAGCTGGATCGTCCGGCCGCCTGGCTTGGTTGCCCACAAGCATTACCAGCTCTGCGTTGTCGCCAAGGCCGTGAGCGACTACCTGTTCGGTGAGGGCGCCACCCAGGCCAGGATCGCTGGGGAGCACGACTGCTCGGAGCGCACCGTCGGCCGGTGGCTGCGCTGGACCGGCGCCACCGCGGAGCCGGCCGCGCTGCAACGCAAGATCCTGGAGGTCGCTGTCAGCCCGATCGTGCCGGCCTTGCCAAAGATCTCCAGCCTCGCCCGCAAGGCCCGCACCGCTGCCCGGCGCCAGATGGTGACCCGCGCCGCGCAGATCCTGTCCCTGATGGAGGTTCTCGCCGCGGCACTGGGCCTCGAGCCCCCTGGCCTGCGCGGCGTGATCGAGCGCGTCTTGCGTGATCGGGCGACGATCGCCACGTACGCAAGGCCGCTCATCCCAGAACTTGCAAGGTGAGTCTGCCTGCCCCTCTGAGGCATGCTCGACAATGTGAGAGACGCCGATTTCCGACGCGACGATGAGCAAGGGATCCTCGTAGCCCTCTTCCGCTGGGGCGTCATCGCCCCGGTGGCGGACTGCGACGGCCTTGCCCCCGGCAAGGTCATGGCCCTCGTGCGCGAGATCTCTCTGGCCACGCACTATTTCCCGGGCCGCGGGCCGGTGCGCGTCTGCGAGCGGACCGTCTTCGGGTGGCTGGCGGCCTATCGCAGGGGCGGCATCGAGGCCCTGCGGCCCAAGATCCGCAAGGACCATGGCACCAGCCGCGCCCTGCCCGAGGATCTCATCGCTCGGGCCGTCCTGCTTCGCAAGGAGGGGCCGGAGCGCTGGACCAGCACCCTCCTCGACATCCTGGCACGCGAGGGCGCCTTCGAGGGCAAAAAGATCCCTCATCGCGCCACGCTCGACCGCCACCTGGCCCGCCGCGGCGCCAGCCGCCGCCAGATGGGCATCCTCGCGCAAAAGCGCACCATCAAGATGCGCTTCGCGCACTTCGGCGACCTCTGGGTCGGCGATTACCACCACGGCCCGCTCGTCCTTGGCCCCGATGGCAGACCGCGCACGTCCAAGCTCGGCGCTTTCATCGACCACTGCACCCGCTACCCGGTGTCCGACCGCTACTACCTCGCCGAGGACCTGCCCACCTTACGCGACACGATGCTGCGCGCCTTCCTCAAATGGGGCCTGGCCAGGACCATCTACGTCGATCGCGGCAGCGTGTACCGCTCGGATCAGCTCGCCTACTCGCTCCTCACCGCCGGCAGCCACCTGGTCCATTCCAAGGCGTACTACAGCCAGGGACGCGGCGTCATCGAGCGCTGGTGGCAGGAGGCCGACCAGTTCGAGGCCGAGGTGCGCCGCCGCGAGGAGCTGCTCACCATCCACGAGCTAAACGAGCTCTGGGAGGCCTACCGCGAGCTGCGCTACTGCCAGGAGGTCCATTCCGACCTGGGCCGTACGCCGGCCGAGGCCATCGCGGAAATCGTCCCCAAACCGCTCGACCCCGAAATCGCCCGCCAGCTCTTCTTGGTGCGCGAGAAGCGCAAGGTCGATCGCAAGGACGCCACCGTCAGCGTCCTCGGCCAGCGCTTCGTCTGCGATGCGAGCTTGCGCGGGAGCAAGGTCCTGGCCTACTTCGATCCGGCCGACCTCTCCTACGTCAACGTCTTCGTCGAGGGCCGCCGCGTCTGCAAGGCGCTGCCGCAAGTGCCCGGCGAGCGACCCGAGCCCCACGCCCAGCCGCCCGAGAAGCCCTCGCAGAGCGTCGATTACCTCGCCATGCTGCGGCGCGACTTCGACCAGAAGCTGATCGAGCAGGCCCGGCCCCTCGCCTACGCCCAGCTCGACATCGATGCCGACTTTGGCCGCGACCAGTTTGTCGACCTGGTCCGCCAGCTCGCCGGGCTGCCCGACCGCGCCGGCGTCTGCCGAGATATCGGGGCCTTCTGGGACATGTACGGCCCCCTGCCCGAGGATCTCGTGCGCATCGGCGTCGAGCACGCCGTACGCCTGTCCGCCCGGGGCCGACATCCCCAGGTCTACCTGTACGCCGTCCGCACCTTGGTCCTCGCCCATTGGCGATCGTCCGGAAAGGATCCCGCCCCGTGAACGAACTGCGCACCCACTTCGGCTTCTCGCGCCTGCCCTTCACCCGGCATACGCCCAAGGAGGCCTTCTTTCGCCACCCTGGCTTCGAGGAGGCCACCCGCCGCCTGCGCTTCATCGTCGAATTGGACGGCGTCGCCGTCCTCATGGCCGAGGCCGGCTGCGGCAAGAGCCTCTTGCTCGGTGAACTGTCGGACGAGCTACAACGCGAGGGTCGCGCCGTCCACTACTTCGCCCATAGCACCGCCGGACCCTTCGGCCTGGTCAACGTCCTGGCCCGCAAGGCCGGCATCTCGCCCCGGCGCTCACGGGCCGAGACCGCCATGGCCCTCTCGGAGGCCCTCTGCGCCGCCGACCGCAAGCAGGTCGTGGTCTGCGACGAGGCCCACCTGCTCTCGGACGAGACCCTGGAAGACCTCCGGTTGCTCACCATCAGCGACTTCGACCGCAAGAGCCCCTTCCTCCTAGTCATCGCGGGCCAGCCGCAGCTCGACGACCGCCTGGCCGACCCCATCCACCACGGCCTCGACCAGCGCATCCCCACTTTCGCGCGCCTGGCCCCGCTCGGCCCGGACGAGACCGCCGACTACCTGGCCTGCCGCCTCGCGGCGGCGGGCGCCAAGGGCAACCCGGTATTCGAGCAGGGCGCCGTCGAGGCAATCTACGACGCATCGGGCGGCGTGCCCCGGCGCGTCAACAACGTCGCCAACGGCGCCCTGGTCGTCGCTGCCTCGCGCAACCGGCGCCTCGTCACCGCGCAGGACGTCCACGACGCCAAGCTCGACCGCGGCAGGAGCTGATCTGGCCGCACCCTATCCAACCCTACAGGCCGCACGCCCATCCAAACACACTGGCTCGAAAGGAGTTTTCCCCGTGATTTCCCCAAGCCTGCTGACGTCACGCCACCTCCACGAGCGACCGGAACTCGCCGCTCTGGCGCTTTTGTCTGCCGCAATCGATGCAACCGATGCCGCCATCTGGCACCAACACCCCGAGCATGACTGGGATCCCGACCGACCAGGCCCGCACCACGCCCCCGCCGAGCCCTGCTACATCGCCAACACCATCCTGGTCCTTGCCGGCGAGCTCCAGTTCGAGATCGACCGCTACTGGACCGCTGTAGGCGGCAACCAGCTCACGCTGCCTTACGATCCGCCCGTGGAACCGGATTCTCCCTACGATCCCGACCCCAGGGCCAAATTACCCTTCTAAACGACGCCAAAGGCGCCCAGGAACGGGCGCCTAGATTCTTGCCCAGCCGCTGCAAGCGAGCTTGCGCAGAGCACTGCAACAGTTTGCGCGCCTTGGCAGTCAGCCCGCGGTCGGCTCGGCGGACCGGAGCGAGGGCGTCACAGGGAGGTGGTCCCTAGTTCTGAAAAACTGGAGGTCCCTTCCTTCTGAAAAAGAAGGGCCTCAGGTGGTCCCATGCTTCTGAAAATCGACAAAGGGGTATCCGGTTGACTCAACTAGGCCTCTGGTGTAGTGGTAGTGGCCATGGATGGCTACCCAATCACGCTCATGGAGCTTGAAGAGCAGTTCTCGACCGAAGAGGCCTGCCGTGATTACCTG
>JAJYIO010000321.1 GCA_021790035.1 bacterium
CGGGCTCCCGGTGACCGAGAAGATCCCCGGCAGGGAGAGGCCCACGCTGGTGACGGTGCCGGACCCGGCGCCCGATGCCGGCATGTCGGCGCTCGTGAGAGCCCGGTAGCTCGCGGCCCCCGCACCGCCCGATGCCGGCCCGGCCCAAACGGCCCCTTGCGCCACGCCCGAGGCGTTGCTCTGGCCGGTGCCGCCGTAGGCGGTCCCCACCGGAGTCGCCTGCCAGGTGCCAGTTCCCACGGTCCCGAGCGTCGTCAGCGCGGTCGAGCCCGCCCAGGAGTTGACCCAGGCCGTCGTGGGCACGCGCGTGCTGCTGTCACCACCTGCAGGGGCCTGCGCCGTCGCTCCTGCATTGAAGGCCTGGAGGGCCGAGAAGACGTTCGCCGCATTGAGCCTCGGGACACCGCCGATCATCGTGCGGGCGTCGGTGACGTCACCCGCCACCAGGGTCGTCGCGGTCGCCGGCACGCGCACCTGGGCCAGGACCATGTCGGTGGCCAGCAAGGGGGCGGGAGCCACCGGGCTCGCCGCCGGCGTGCCCGTCACGACCCCGAGGGTGAAGTAGTCGAGGAGCGTCTGCGGCAGGGTCTGGGATGTCGTGGTCGTCCCGTCGTTCGTGAGGATCGAGGCGAAGTCAGTCAGCAGCGTAGCCGCCCGCAGATACACCAGGTCGATGCGGTCATAGGTGGCGTCGGCCGCCGCCAAAGTCGTGGTCGGCGCGGTCCCCTCTGCCGCCAGGCCGAAAGCCGTCGCGGTGCTTGGCACGGTGGGCGGCACGTACACGGGGTAACCGGCCCCGTCGACGCCATCCCCGGAGGCAACCTGGATCCCGAGCGCGGTACCGGTCACGCTGACGGCAAGGCCGGTGAATACCAGCGGCGTGCCCGAAAAGAGGTATGTCCGGAGCTCGGCCCGGTCGTTGCGGACCATGCCTCCGCTGCGGTTGACCTCGGACGACGCGAAGATCGAGTCGGTAGGCACATTGATCGAGCCATGCGCGGTTTGGTTGGCCACGGGCGAGAGCTCCTATGGAAACAGGCCCGCAGGGGCGGGCGCGATGGCTCGAGCGAGCCAGGCTATTGCAGCGAGGCGGGCACGATGGCGACGATCTGGACGCCCCGGGCCTTCACCCGGTTTACGTCGTTCACCGCGTTGTCGAGGTAGTTCTGCCAGGTCGCCTTCTCGGACGGAGAAGGCGTCTGGCCGTTGAAGGGATCTGCGAAGGCGATGGTGATCTGAAGTGGCGGAACCGAAATAGCCGTCTGGTCGTAAAAGCCCTGGTCCCAGAAGGTCTGCACATCACCGAACTCGAGGAGCTTGTACGTGAAGCCCCACTTGTCGAGGGCATAGCGAATCCCGTCCTCGTTGACAGCGCGCCCCTGCTTGATTTGCTGGAGCATCGTGGCGTACTGGCTGTCCGACTGATCCGGGAGCCGCTGCTCGGCCAGGTCGATTCCCCAACGATCGAGTCCAGTAGAACTGGCGGTGCTCATCACGGTGTCGGCGTCCATCGCGGCCACGTCGCCGTCGAGCTCGGTGAAGTCGTCCTCTAAGGAGTCGTGCATCGCCAGGGCATTGGACCCAGTGGTGAGGAGCCGCTGGATCCACCGCGGCAGATGGTCTCTGAGCGCCATTCCGATTACAGCCAGGTAATCGTGCCCATGACGGCCATCTGCTGGGCCGTCAGGGCGGTCGAGGCGGCCGGCAGGAAGGTCGAGTCGGTCACGTCCATCACGCCGCGTCCGCGGAACGTCATGCAGATGTCCTTGATCCGGTTGATCCGCATCGTCCGGTCGGTGTTGCCCGCGCTGTTGAGGCCCTGCACATAGGTCGTAATGGCGGTCTGCAAGTCGGTCTGGAGCTGGGTGAGGGTCGTCCCGGTGACCCAGGTCTGCAGGACCAGGCCGATCGAGAAGTTGAACGTCTGGGTCGTTGCCGGCTGCACGTCGACCCAGATTCCCTTGGCTCGCGCCATCGGGATCGGCGGGTTGGCCGTGGAATCGCCGTTGATGTAGGTCTTGACGTTGTTTTGGAGGGTGGTCGACAAGGTTCCGTCGGCCGCGCAGCAGTAGAGGGTGACCGGCGGGGTCCCGCCGCCGGCAAAGCTCTCGACCGTGTAGGCAAAGGCGGCGCCCGCCGTCAGGGCAGCGGCCACCAGGGCGTCGTCGGTCGCCAGCGTCCGCGAGCGGATGACGAGCTTGCCCCGCTGGCGATAGGCATCGTCCGTCTCGTCATCAGTCCCCGTCGTGAAGGCGGTTGCGACGACGGCCGTGTCGAGCAGCGTCGCCTGCGTGACCATCTGAAGCTCCTGGCCGACGGGCATGTTCGTGTCCGAGCCGCCTCGGCTGGCCGTCATCGGCACCGTCCAGGACGTCTGCCCTGGATTGATGGTCAGGGCGACCGTGTTGCTGTAGGTCGGCCGATTCGATGTCGGCTGTGACGGGTCCGGGATGGGGGCCACGACGATATCGCCAATCTGGAACGTCGTCGCACTCGAAGGCGCCGTCTGCCTCGCCAGGGTGACCGTGCCGTCGTTCGCCGGCTGGGCCAGCAAGCGCGGGACGTTCTCATTGGTGCCCAGGCGCCGGTCAAGCCGGGCCCCCTGGGCCGAGTCGATGTAGAAGTCGTTCTCGGTCTGCACGATGTCAGCTGAGATCTCCGCCGCCCGGCGCGCGCAGGCCTCAAGCCATGCCGTGAGGGGATCCCACAGTCGGAAGATGATGGATGCGATGCGGCTTTTGACCGAGTTCTGGAGCTTGGTGTTGTGGTACGCCGAGTCCTTGACGACCGCCATGGGTTAGCCTCCCGTCGAGGCCGTGATGGCCATAGGGTTCCCGTTGACGTAAACCGCGATGTCGAGCGTGTTGTCGTCGCCCGACGTGATGTCGATCTCGTCGATCGACGTGACGTTCGGGTGGGTGGTCAGAAGGTCGAGGATCTGCCCGCGCAAGAGGGTCGAGAGCTCGGCCGTCGTCGGCTCGCCAAGCTCGTCGGCCTCCTGAATGAGGTGGGTGAGGTCCTGGGCGATCGACTCGGCGGCCGTGGCCTCACGGAAGGTGCCCGAGGGCGAGACGGCGAAGTCGTCGAGCATGTAGAGGCTGTTCATCAGGAGAGCGTCCCAGAGCCGCTGGCCGTGTCACCGGTGATTGGGTTGGCCGGGGCGTAACCGGTGGCCAGGGTGCCTGACCCGAGTGCCGGGATATTGACCGTTGCCGACGTCGTGTAGGCATGGATGGCGTCGGCGATGTCCTTCCCAAGCTGGGCCTGAGCCTGCTCGGCAGTCATGCTCTTGCTGTTGATGTTCGGTTCGACGTTCCCGAAAGCCGTAGCAATGGCGGTTTCGAGGGTCGATTTCGCTCCTGAGAGGGACACTACGTAGCCTCCACAATACGACTGGCCGATGCTGAAGAGCAGCTCGGCACGGCGCCCACGATGGCCGACAGGGCAGGGACGATAGTCTGATTGATGTAGTCGATCACCGCCTGCAGGTCGGTCTTCCTGACCACGCCTGCCGCTCCGCTCTTGCCGCCGAGGTAGATCGTCCCGTCCGTGTCGAGGATGATCGAGTTGCCGTTGCTGTGCTCGAGGAGGACCGTTCCTGCCGCGAAGTCAGACGGCGGCTGGTCGACGCCGTTGAACAGGCCGCCGACCGCGACGAAATTCCCGCACTCGGGATCAGTCGCCAGCAGGAGGACCTCGGCGTTGAGCGCCGGCAGGTAGCCGGCCCGCCAGTTTCCCAAGACGATGCCGGGCCCCACATACCGCACGAAGTCGATGATGTCGCCCTCGGGTTGGAGCTCGACCTTGACCGTGTGGGTCGCGGCGTCGATGTCGACGACCAGGCCGAACCGCACCGGGTGACGGCCCGCGTCGTGGAGGAGCCGCTTGATCTGGTCGGCGATCTCACGCTGCTCGCTCATGCTGCGATATCCACGCTGTTGTAGAGCTTGATGTCCATGACGTGGTCGTCCTGCGTGATGATGTGATGGACCCGGCTCTGGTAGTA
>JAJYIO010000322.1 GCA_021790035.1 bacterium
GCGGATCGTGGGAACCAGAGAGACGTGGATGTAGATGACGTTGTCGCGACCGGCATCCTTGCGGAACTGCCGGATGGCCTCCAGAAAAGCGAGACCCTCGATATCGCCGACCGTCCCGCCGACCTCGACGATGGCGATCTCGCACGACATCCCCACCTGACGGATGCGCTCCTTGATCTCGTTGGTGATGTGCGGAATGACCTGGACGGTGCCCGACAAGTAGTCTCCCCGCCGCTCCTTGGTGATGACGTTGAGATAGATGGCGCCCGCCGTGCAGCTGTTCTCCCGCGACAGCGGGACATCGATGAACCGCTCGTAATGACCGAGATCCAGGTCGGTCTCGGCGCCGTCATCCGTCACGAAGACCTCGCCGTGCTGATACGGGCTCATCGTGCCGGGATCGACATTGATGTACGGGTCGAGCTTGAGAATGCTGACCGCGAAACCGCGCCGCTTGAGCAGATGGCCCAGAGACGCGGCCACAATTCCCTTGCCGATGCTCGAGACCACGCCGCCGGTGATGAAGATGTACCGGGTCTTGTTGCCCGCCGTCGCGTTCATTGGGGGAGGTTTTCGCCTATCATGCTGCCATTAGACCGCATTTCAAACCAAAAGACTTGCGAGCCGGGCTCAAGAAGCCTTCTCCCCGGGATCCTCTTCGGCCCTCTTGAAGATATGCACCCGCAGGAGCCGGCGGGCCTCGACCGCCTCGACGACGAGCCGCAAGCCGTCATACGACACTTCCTCGCCCGGCACCGGAGCGCGGCCCAGCTGGCCCACGACGAACCCGCCGATGGTGTCGAACTCGCCCGTCGGAAGGTCCGTCTCCATCAGCTCGTTGACCTCGTCGATGGGCAGCTTGCCGTCGACCACGATCGAGCCATCGAGCTGGTGCTGGACCGGGAGCTCCTCCTCGGTATCGTACTCGTCCTGGATCTCCCCGACGATCTCCTCGAGGATGTCCTCGATCGTCACGAGCCCGGCCGTCCCGCCGTACTCGTCCATCACGATGACCATGTGGTTCTTGGCCCGGCGCATCTCGGTCAACAGATCGTCGACCCGCTTGCTCTCGGGGATGTAGATGGCCGGGCGAACGTAGGAGCTGGGCAGATGCTCGGGCGGGTTGGGCGAGACCAGGAGCGGCAAGAGGTCCTTGGCATAGAGAATTCCGACGATGTTGTCCGAGGTCTCGCGAAAGACCGGGATGCGGCTGTGACCGGTTCGAACGATCCGATCGAGGGCCTCGCCGAGCGTGGCCTCGGCCGAGACGCACTGGATGTCGATCCGCGGAACCATGATCTCGCGAACGCGGGTGTCGCCGAGTTCGAGCACGCCGTGGATCATCTCGTTCTCGTCGGCCTCGATCGTGCCTTCTTCCTCGCCGACATCCGCCAGCATGCGGATCTCGTCGTCGGTCACGAACGGGGATTGCGGAAGATGGGACGCATTGAACGCCCAGCCGAAGATTCGCACGATGCCAGCCGTCAAGAGGGTGAAGGTGCGGACCACGGGCGCCGAGACGGCCACCACGCCCTCGATCGGCACTGCGACCAGCAAGCTGTAGCGCTCGGCCTGCGCCACCGAGAGCGTCTTCGGGGCAATCTCCCCGAAGAGCACGATCAGGAAGGTCATCATCAGGGAGGCCACGAGCAGCCCACCCGTGCTGGCGAGGTGACGGGTCGTCAGGACCTGGAAGGCCAGCACGGTCCATATCGAAGAGGCGATGATCGTGAGGAAGCTCGAGAGCAAGAGGACCGTCCCGAGGAAGGCCTCCTGCTTGGGACCGACCAGTCGCTGCAGGGCCAGCGCCCGGCCGTGGCCCTTTTCCGCCAGGTTGCGCACACGGATGCGGCTCACGCTGAGAATTGCGGCCTCGGCGCTGGAAAAGAACGCCACGCCCAGGATGCAAACCACCAGGATCGCGATGGCTTCCGGCTCGCCAAGCGAGCCCAAGGGAAGAGAAGCTTCCATCTACAGGAGCGCCGGCTCCCGGCGGATGCCTCGATGCTGGCTACCTGATCCCGGTCGTCCAGGAGGTTCGCCTGGCTGGTGCATGATCAACGGATTATATCACGCGATCCGGATGGACCTCGCCAGGCAGATCGCCTGCCACGCAGCGCGCGAGGCGCGGTTCGACGATCCGCTCCAGGGTCACGCGGAGGGCGAGTGCTCCTGACCAACCGGCGCGGCGGTAGGGGCCGACGCCTCGGCCACCTGGACGGCGGGCGACGCCGGCATCGGCTGGGCCGGGTTGGCGGCGATCGGATCCGGCTCGCCGTTCAGGCCCTTCTTGAACTCACCCATGGCCTTGCCGAGGCTCTTGGCCAGCTCGGGAAGCTGCTTGGGACCGAAAAGAATCAGGGCCACAGAGCCCAGCAGGACAGCAGTCGTAGGGGTCAGCATCGACGAGATCCTTTCGGAGGTACCGTGGTTCCTCCCTTGTCATATGGCTCTCGTTATCCTAGCCCTCCGCAGGGGCCGCGTCCACTACTTCTTGCGCAAAGGCTCGTGAAGTGGAACTTCCGCGCGGCTCGGATCCGAAAACTCCGCGATCCCGGCCAGAACGGCCAGCGGCCTGCCTCCTTCGTCCCAGCGCTGCACCCGGCGGGTGGAGAGGTGCTCGGCTTCCATGTAGTGCCGCTCGGGGCAGATCCGGACGCTCGAGAGCACCGGCACCTCGACCGGGCTGTCCTGCCAGGTATAAAGCCGCATCAAGCTCCCGCAATACGGGCAACGGTTGGCGTACAAACGAAGCTGGCGCATCAGACTCATCGATGGAACAAGGGCTACCGGAAGCGGTTCAGAGCCCGCGGATTCGCGGACCGAAGCGGTCCCGGACGTGCTCGGCTTCCTCGGCCTCTTTGGCCTGGTGCTCCTTGATCAGGTCGCGCACGCGGCACGCGATGAAGTCCGAGACATCCTGGATGCGACTCCGGTCGGCATCGGCGTCCAGCTTGTGCTCGCGGATGTAGATGTTATGAAAGTAGTGCTCGCACAGCTCGATCCGGGCTGACCAGGAATCCAGGCCCTTGCGCGTCAGGGTTTCGCGAAGCTGTGCGTACTGCCCCGCCTTGCTGGACCAAAGGCTCTCCATCAGGTCCATCAGCTCATCGGGCGCGCATTCATCGAGGGGGTCGCCGTATTTTTCCCGATACTGCTCTTTGATGAGGGGATCTTCGAATTTCTCGAGTTCTCTCCGGTACACGATGGTCCTGCCTGCCTGGTTGGGACTCCCCCGCCTTGCTGGAGGCTTGCCGCTTGGATTCAGCCGTTCATGCGACGCCACGTCTCGGGCTCAAGCCACCCCCGCTCGGAGGACTCCCCACAAGGTACTCTATGCCGACTCTTCTGGCAACTTAAAGCGTTCTTATCGTAGCGTTAGCGCTCGGTTTACCGACTCTCGAAAACCCGAACCTATAGAGAGCCCAGGTTGCGGTGGATATATCCGTCCCTGGAGAGACCAGGGCGAAGGAAGGCCTCATGAGCGTCAAAGCCAATCCGAGCGCGCCGTCGGTCGCGGCGATCCTCGCCGGTGCGGTCAAGAGCGCTCCAGCCTGTGCCCCCACGGCTACCCCTGCGGTTCCGCCCCAGACCGTCGGCCAGCACTACGTCGGTGAGGTCGATTCGATGGTCAATTCCGGCCTCTCTGCCGTGGGGACCGGCCTTCACTTCACCGCCGAGGCGGTACCCGGAGTGCTCCTCGCGGAGATGGCGTCAATCAAGGCCGCTCACCAGTACCAGGCATATCAGCAGATCTACGGCCTGCCATGGGATGCCCAGGGCAAGTGGAAGATCAAGGCCAACCAGATCATGGCCGCCCAGAGCGCCCAGGCCGATGCCGAGATCAACAGGCTTCCCATGGTTCGAGCCGCCGTCGCGACCGGCCAGGCCGTCGTCGAGGGAGCCAACGCGGTCGGCACCGCGGTGGTGAACGGCGCGACCTACGTCGGCACTGCCGTGGTCGATGGAGCCGATTCGGTCGCAGAGGGCGCCGAGGC
>JAJYIO010000323.1 GCA_021790035.1 bacterium
CGCAGCCGCCTGGCAGCGCAGAGTTCCTGGCAAAAGCGCGCCAACGACGCCTCCGGGGTCATCGAGCGCGTCCTGGAGCGTCGGCTCGAGGCGAACGCCCTGCACTGACGCTCCCGGCGCCGGGTGACAAGGCCCGCTCCCCGACAGACCCCGATGGTACAATGATCTGCCGTGGCCACCGCCGCTCCGGCGTCAGGCGCCGGGGCCACGGAGAGATGGCGGGATTCTCGGCAGCGTTTCGGGTCCAGACCGCATGGTTCCAATTCGAAATGGGCGCGCTCCCTGGCGCTCGCCGATGAGATAGATCGAAAGGATGCTGGCATGACGACAGCCCAAGCTGCGCCTCCCCGGGACGTCGCGACGACGCGCGATCCGTTCAAGAACGAGCCCTCGGTCGACTTCAAGGTCGACCAGAACGCCCTTGGCATGCGCGAGGCGATTGCCAAGGTGCGGGCCATCCTGGGCCGCGAGTATCCGCTGATCATCGGCGGCAAGCGCGTCTTGACCGAGCGCAAGATCAAGTCGATCAACCCTGCCAACCCGGCCGAAGTCGTGGGTCTGCACCAGAAGGCCGATCTCGAGCACATCGAACCGGCCATGAACGCCGCCCTCGAGGCATTCGAGACGTGGAGCCGCACACCTGTCACCGAGCGTGCCGACCTGCTCTTCCGTACGGCCAAGATCGTGCGCGATCGCAAGTTGGAGTTCATGGCCTGGCTCGTCGTCGAGACCGGCAAGAACTACGCCGAGGCCGATGGCGATATCGCCGAGCTCATCGATTTCCTCGAGCTATACGGACGCGAGGCACTACGGCTAGCCCAGGTCGAGCCTCCAGTGCAGCTGCCAGGCGAGCGCGACTACCTCTGGTACGTGCCGCTGGGCGTCGGGGCCGTCATTCCCCCCTGGAACTTCGCCGGCGCGATCATGGCCGGCATGACCGCCGCGGCCATCGTGGCGGGCAACACCGTCATCCTCAAGCCCTCGAGCGACGCCCCCACGATAGCCGCCAAGTTCGTCGAGGCCCTCGAGGAAGCCGGCATGCCGCCCGGTGTCGTCAACTTCTGCCCCGGCTCGGGCGCCACTTTCGGCAACGGCATGGTCGAGCATCCCAAGACCCGCTTCATCGCGTTCACCGGGTCTCGCGAAGTCGGTCTCGACATCAACGTCAAGGCCGCGCAGGTCCATCCGGGCCAGATCTGGATCAAGCGCACCATCCTCGAGATGGGGGGCAAGGACGGCATCGTCGTCGCCGACGACGCGGATCTCGAAGCGGCGGTAGAGGGCGTGGCCACGGCGGCCTTCGGGTTCCAGGGCCAGAAGTGCTCGGCCTGTTCCCGGGCCATCGTCGACGCCAAGGTCTACGACGAGTTCGTCTCGCGCTTGACCCGGCGCGTGGCGCAGATCACCGTGGGCGATCCGGCCGACAACGTCGCCATGGGCCCCGTGATCAACGAGGGCGCGGCCAGGACCATTCTCGACTACATCAACATCGGCAAGCAGGAAGGCAAGCTGGTGACGGGCGGCGATCGGATCGAGACCGGCGGCGGCGGATACTACCTCCAGCCCACGGTCATCGTCGATGTCGCGCCGACAGCCCGCATCGCCCAGGAGGAGATCTTCGGCCCGGTGCTGGCCGTCATCAAGGCCCAGGACTTCGACGACGCGTTACGGATCGCCAACGGCACCGAGTACGGCCTCACGGGTTCCGTCTACACCACGTCGCCGGACCGGATCGATCGCGCCATGCGCGAGTTCCACGTCGGCAACCTCTACATCAACCGCAAGTGCACCGGCGCGATCGTCGGGGCGCACCCGTTCGGCGGCTTCAACATGTCCGGCACCGACTCCAAGGCCGGCGGGCCGGACTACGTGGCCCTGTTCACGCAGGCCAAGTCCATCGGCCGCAAGCTCATCTAAACAGGTTCACATCGATTGGAAGACCTCCGCCGGGCGAGGAAATCCGCGAAGCGCCCGCGCAGCGTACTCGGCGGGTAGTGAGCAGCCACTGCAGCGGTTGACGAAGCATGGCGGAATGGATGACGGTCAAGGTGACCCGGTTCAGGTGGTTCACGGTCAAGGGGTCCCTCTGCGCAGAGGGACCCCTTCGATCTGAAAACAGTCCAGGACTGACCTTGGATTTGGCTCGCTCGTCGCTTGCCGTCCTTCGCCGGGGAGATATCTTACGAGGCGTTCCGAGGGCGGTTTCCTCGAGAGAGGACGCCCGGAAAAACCCAGGTTCCTGGGACAGAAGGATCCCTTTCGGGGATCCTCGCGATTCGGAGGTCTCAAAGAGCGGAAGGCCGCCTCGACACGAATATCGCGATGAATTGCGAGGTTCGTCGCATCATCGGTTGATGGACGACCCGCTGCTGACTTCCGGATCGCATGGGTATCCGAAAATGTGCCCGAAAGGGTGGCGATCGGGTATCCGGAGGCGCCCGATGAGCTGATAAGGCTTGTCGGGCGTCGTCCTGCCAAGGACGCCGTCCGCGACCCCGCGGGGTCACGCCCTCAGAGCGCGGGCCCTTCGAGGACCTCGACCAGCTGGTCCAGCGCCCAGTTGAGATCCTCTAGCGAAATGACCAGCGGCGGGGCGAAGCGAATGACGTGGGAATGCGTCTCCTTGGCGAGCAAGCCGCGCTCCTGCAAGGCCTCGCAGTAGGGCCGGGCCGCACGGTCCAGCTCGATGCCGATGAGCAGGCCCTTGCCGCGGATCTCGACGATGTGCGGGCTCTTGATGGCGCGCAAGCGGGAGAATGCGACCTCCCCGAGCTCGGCGGCGCGATCGGCCAGGCCCTCGTCCTCGAGGACTTCGAGAGCCGCCAGGGCGACCGCGCAGCCTAACGGATTGCCGCCGAAGGTACTGCCATGATCGCCAGGGTGGAACACCGACATCACGTCCTCCCGGGCCAGCATCGCCGAAACCGGGTAAAACCCGCCCGACAGGGCCTTGCCGAGCACCAGCACGTCCGGCTTGGCGTTCTCGTGCTGGAAAGCGAAGAGCTTGCCCGTCCGGCCCAGACCGGTCTGGATCTCGTCGAATATCAAGAGCACGTCCTGCTCGCGGCAGATCGCCGCCGCCTCCTCGAGGAACCCTGCTGGCGGAACGATGACGCCAGCCTCGCCCTGGATGGGCTCGACGAGGAACGCGCAGGTCCGCTCGGTGATGGCGGCGCGCAGGGCCTTGGCGTCGCCGAATGGAATCACCTTGAAGCCCGGAGTGAACGGCCCGAAGCCGTCACGATACTGGTTCTCGGTCGAAAAGCTGACGATGGTGGTCGTGCGGCCGTGGAAGTTGTCGGCGCACACGATGATCTCGGCCTCGTCCGGCTTTACGCCCTTGACCTGATAGGCCCACTTGCGAGCGGCCTTGATCGCCGTCTCGACGGCCTCCGCGCCCGTGTTCATCGGGAGGACGCGGGGCAGACCGGTCATGGCTGCGAGCTTGGCGTAGAACGGCCCCAGCTTGTCGTTGCAGAACGCACGCGACGTGATGGTCAACTTCTGCGCCTGATCGATGAGGGCCTTGAGAATCCTGGGATGAACGTGGCCCTGATTGAGGGCCGAGTAGGCCGACAGGCTGTCGAGGTACCGCTTGCCGTTGACGTCGGTCACCCACGCCCCTCTTGCCTCCTGGACGAAGACCGGAAGCGGGTGGTAGTTGTGAGCGCCGTAAGTCTCCTCGAGCCGGGTAAGGGCCTCGGAATCCAGCGCGGACGACACGGTTTTTTCGATTGCGGCCATATCTCTTAGTCTCCCACTCCAGAGTATCCCAGCCATGCCGCCGGTCGCAAGGTCCTCGTCGACCTCGCACCATCACCTCACCGGATGCACTTCCTGAGGGGGGGGCCGCTTTTCTCTCAAGAGACTCCCCTTCGGGGCCGTGACTTGCAGGGGGCCTGGCCCCCCGCAAACTACCCCCCGCTGCGGGCAAGCTGCTGCGTAGCCCAGCACAGCAGGTGGCGTTTCATTCGACGCTGTCGGCGCAG
>JAJYIO010000324.1 GCA_021790035.1 bacterium
TGGGCGTCGGATAGGGATAGGCGGCCTCGGGCGGGACGCCGCCCGCGAGATCTTCCATCGCCAGGAACACGTGGCCCCCGGAATCCTGGTCGGTCGTGCCCATGAACTGGCGCTCCTCGAAGTACAGGTAGCCTGCCGAGAGCGGAACGAAGGCACTGGTTGAAGCCGCCCCGATCGCCCGGAGGTGCTGCAGCTCCCGGAACTCGCCGATACCCTTGACCGTGGCGAAGGCGGTGCAAGAACCCAGGTCGCCCTGGTCGGCGATCGGACTCATGAGGGGCCGCAGATCCACGTGGGTGGGAAGCGAGGCCGATGCGTCCTGCACGTTGAACATGGGCGTACTGACCTGGTCCAGGTCATCGACGATCGGAGCCGAGCCCTTGGAAATCCAGCCCAGGCCCCGGCCATACTGCGCCACGAGGTTCTGCGTGACCGCAGCGCTCGCAAACTTCAGGGACTGCGCCTGTTCGATGCCGGGCATCGATGCCGTACCGCAACCTGCCAGAAAGGCGAGGCCCAGGACGCCGACCATCAGCTTTTTCATACCTAGCAGAACCTCCTCGATCCAACCTGCATCCTCTGGGGTCTCTCTAGGTTATGCGGAGAATCTCCCGGGAACTTGGTTGTCAGTGGTTCAAGTTCACCCCAAGGTCCAACTAAGCTCTCGGTTGGCAAGGGGCGCTCCCGGTTCCAGCTGCGAACGGGAACCGCCCTACCGGCTCACCCTCTCGAGGGGCCAGCTCAGGTGGGACATCACGGTGGAAAGCGCGGCAAGCGCCGCCGTCTCGGCCCGGAGAATGCGGGGCCCCAGACTGGCATCCACCGCCCCCTGTCGGGCCAGCCAGGATCGCTCGACGTCCGTCCAGCCCCCCTCGGGACCGACCAGCAGGGCGAGATCGCGATCGCCGTCCGCGAGCAAGGCGGGCAAGGGCCGGCCATCGCGCTCCGTGCAAGCCAGTGCCTTGGCTCCGGTCCAGGAGACCTCGACCAGTGGCACCGGGTCCACGATCTCGGGCACCACCGCACGCTCGCACTGCTCGGCAGCCTCGCGGGCGATCCGTCGCCAGCGCTCCGGCTTGGCCCCATTGGCGGTCGCGACCCCGCGTTCGGTCAACAGCGGTATGATGCGGGCCACCCCGAGCTCCACCGCCTTCTGGACCAGCCAGTCCTGACGCTCGCCCTTGAGCACGGCCGCCAGGAGCGTCACCGAGATGGCGGGCTCCGGGGCGCAGGGCGCCGCCCGGAGGATCCTGGCGAGGGCGCGGTCCGGGCCCACCTCCACGAGTTCCGCCTCGCTGGCGCCCGTACGACCATCGAGCAACACCACGTGCTGGCCTGACCGCAGGCGCAACACCCGGCCAATCTGGTGGCATGCGGCCCCTTCGATCGCCACGACCTCCCCCACCTCGAAGCGCCGCGGGCCCTCGAGGAAGAACCGCGGAAGACTCGCAGAGGCCTTCACGCGCCGAGCCGCCGGCGTCCGATCACCGCTCCGTCAGCCCCTGGCCCCGGGGCCCGCCCTTGATGGCCGGCGGATTGAAGAACGTGGGGTGCTCCCGGGCCACCCGCTCGATGGTCGCGATCGCGACCTCGGGATGCCGGGCCAGATCGACCTCACCCTGCCCCTCGACCACGACCACCGGCGCGAGGAGGTTCTTCCGGTTGACCCGCAAGACCCGTGCGCTCTGGCCCGTCGAGAGCAAGACCTGCGAATTGACCGGGTAGGGGACGATGAACTTGAGGAAGGCCTGCACGATGCGGGCGTCGAAGTGCTGGTTGACGCCGTTCATGATGGCCTGATAGACGACGTTGGGCGGCAACCCCTTCTTGTAGACGCGATCCGAGATGAGCGCATCGTAAAAGTCGACGATGGCGACGACCTGCGCCAGCTCGGCGATCTGGCTGCCCTTCAACCCCATGGGATAACCCTGACCGCCGAACTTCTCGTGGTGCTGGAAGGCGCAGTTGCGGATATCGTTGGTTGCCCAGGGATAGTTGGACAGGATCATGATGCCGTTCGCCGGGTGCGTGGCCATGATCCGGAACTCTTCCTCGGTGAGCTTGCTGGGCTTGTTGAGGATCTCCTCGGGGACCAGGGTCTTGCCGATGTCGTGCAAGAGAGCGCCGATTCCCAGCACCCGGAGCTTCTCGGGCGGGAAGTTGAGCGCCGTGCCGACGACCAGCGCCAGGCTCATGACGTTGGCCGAGTGCGCGTAGGTGTACTCGTCGTACACGCGCAGATCGATGAGGTTCTCGAGGAGCTCCTTGTGCTGGACGATCTGCTTGATCGTGGTCTGGACGGACAGGTCCACCTGGTTGAAGTCGATCCGCGAGGAATGCCGCACCGACTCGGTGACGTGGCGGACGATGTTGCAGTTGCGCTCGAGCACCTCCTCGCGAATGCGCTGCGGCTGCTTGAGCGGCTCGGGCAGCCGCTCCCACGAGGGCCGCCGCACCGGAGCGGGCTGGCGCGGCGCCAGGGCCGCACGACCGGCGGGCGCCAGGGGAGCAGGTGGATGGGGGGGGGCCGCCGCCGGGCCAGGCCCGCGAAGCGCGGACGGAACGGGCGCCGCCGCTGGCGGGCGAAAATGCGGCCGGGGCGCGGATGGCTCCGGCCGGGCGCTCGGGACTTCGGCCGGCTCGCGCTGGTCGAGCGGGACGGAGGGCACGATGGCCGTGGCCAGGGCCGCGGACTGCGGGCTTGCCGGCACGAACTCCATGACCCGGATGCCGCCGAGATTCATCTTCTGGAGGAGCGCGATGTGCTTGGGCGTCAGCGTGGTGCCGCTGTTCCAGATCATCTGCATGCTCATCGGGTGAAAGACGGGCTCTGCGAGCACCATCCCGGGGATGAGCTGATCGACGGAAGTGCGCTTCTCGATGGACATGCCAGCTCGGAGATTATAGCAGGTCAGCGTCGCGCCCCTGCTCTTGCCGACCCGGGCATCTGGCTCGCCAACCTCGCCCGGGTCTTGCCCCCAGGAGCCGACGAGCGGCCGAACGGCCCTACCGGATCAGCGGATCGCGCTCGTCGGGCGAAGTGGCCTGGATCAAGCCCGCGAGGCCCGGCTCCGCCTTGCGGGCGGCCTCGGCCATCGCCCAGGCGATCGCCCGGTAGGAGTCATGGCCCTTCTTGCCGCTGCGCAGCCGCGTCAGGTACTGAAGCTCTGCAAAATCCATCTTGAACAGGACACGGACGCGGTGCGCGAAAGGCAGGAGGTACACGGCCGCGTCCTCGCCGGCCAGCGCGGCGACCTGGCAAGCCGAAGCGACGGCCGCCTCGTGCGCGGCCTCGATGCGGGGCGTCGTGCCGGGACTCGCCACGACCGGCGGCAACTGCAGCCCCGCATCCAGGTCGAAGCGCTGGACCACCTGCTCGCAGCGGCGATGACGATGCAGGTCCCGGAACCCACCCCAGTCCATCTCGACGTCGAAGGCGAAGCGATAGCCCGATCGCAGCTCGCGCGGCGGCTCGTCGTGGGGGCCGATATCACCCAGGATGCCAGCCAGGAGCTCGTGGCGCTGCAAGCCGGTCATGGCCCCGACGGAATCCACCATCTGGCGGTAGGGCAGCCTCGCATCCCGGTAGAGCAACGTGGCCAGGATCTCGGTCTCGAGGTCCATAGCCGATACGAGCTCCACCTGTCCGGCGGCTCCGGCGGATTCGCGCCAGCCGTGCGCAAAGGAGTCGGACGAAGGGAGCCCCGCCAGCGCGGTGCGGGCTCGCTCACGCACGCCCGCGGCATAGGCATGCGGGTGGACGTGGCGCGCCAGGGTCGGAACCAGCGGTCGGGCATCGATCGCGGAGCCGCTAACCTTGGCCCAGGTGGCATCGACCGGAGCCTGGCAAGCCTGGGCCAGACGCTCGGCCAGGAGGCGTACCTCGACGTAAGACGACACCGAGAGGCGTCCGATCGTGCGCTCCAGGGTGCGGATGCTCATCACGACCCCGAGGTTGGTGGTCGTTGCAACCGGCAGGAGATAGCGC
>JAJYIO010000325.1 GCA_021790035.1 bacterium
CCGATCAGCATCACGGTCGAAGGCGCCAACATCCTGACGCGATCCCTCATCGTCTTCGGCCAGGGGGCCATCCGGTGCCATCCCTTCGTGCAGAAGGAGATGCAGGCCGCTGCCAGGGGCGACGTGTCCGAATTCGACTCGGCGTTTTTTGCCCATCTCGGGTTCGTCAGCATGAACATGACGCGGGCGTTCCTCGGCGGACTGACGGCCGGAGCCTGGATGCGCCCGGCCGTAGGCGATGCGGAGCTCGCGAGGTATCTGGGCCACCTGACCAGGATGGCCACCGGATTTACTTTGGCATCCGATTTCGCCATGGCCACGCTGGGCGGCTCGCTCAAGCGCTCCGAGAAGCTGTCTGGACGTCTGGCGGACGCGCTGGCCTGGCTCTACATCGGCTCGGCGACCGCCAAGCGCTTCCACGATGAGGGCCGGCCTGAACGCGATCGCAAGTTCCTGCGCTGGGGCATGGAACATGCCCTCTTCGAGGTCCAGAAGGCCCTTACCGGCCTCATCGACAACCTGCCCGACCGTGCGGCCGCAAGCCTGCTGAAATTCTTGATCTTTCCGCTCGGAAACGCTTACCGGGGGCCCGACGATCGCCTGGGCGGTGCGGTCGCGCGGTCGCTCCTCGATGACCGCGACGAGCGCCTGGAGCTCTCCCGGGACATCTTCGACGCCCCGAGCGACGAGCCCGGTCCAGGTCGAATCGAGGTGGCTCTCGACCAGGCGGTCGCGGCACAGGCGGTCCGGGTCGAGATACGCGAGGCGATCCGGGCGGGTCGGATGGAGCCCAAGCCGAGCGCTGACCAGGCGGACCGGGCCCTGGCTGCGGGCATCATCACGGAGGCCCAGTGGCAACTCCTCGAGGACGCAGCAAGGCTTCGAGACGAGCTCATCCAGGTCGATTCCTTCGACGAGCAGAACTTCC
This sequence comes from bacterium, assembly GCA_021790035.1. Lineage (GTDB taxonomy): Bacteria > Cyanobacteriota > Sericytochromatia > S15B-MN24 > VGJW01 > JAJXWQ01. The sequence continues at coordinate 929 of JAJYIO010000325.1, forward strand.
CGAACTGCCGCCCGCCGAAGGGAGCGACGATCCGGCGTTGATCAGCCGTAAAGGAAGCGCAGCGCCTTGGGCAGCCGGCGACGCCAGGCGCGCTCGTTATGGGAACCCCGCATGTCCGGGCGCCACATGAAGTGACGCCCCGCCACGAATCCCTTGCGTCCCAGTAGCCGGACCATCCATCGAGCGTGTTCGATGGCATATCCACGCGCCTCGCGGCCACCACAATCGAGATACACTCGCGGATCTCCCCAGATGCGAGCTTTGGCCACGTACGAAAAGATGGCCCCGTCGTTCACCCACAGCGAGGGGGACATGACCAGCGCCCGGCCAAAAAAACCGGGGTGTCGGGCAAACCCGTAGAGGGCCAGCAGACCGCCCAGCGAGGAACCGCCCACCAGCGTGTTCTCGGGCCCCCCGAGAAGGCGCAGGTCCGATCCCACGAGATGGCCGAGATGGCCCACGATCCAGTCGAGAAGCCTGTCCCCGAGGGCCTCCACCCGGGGATCCTCGACCGGCCACGGCGAGAGTTCCTGGAATCGGGACGGGCCTCCATGATGGATGCCGACCACGATCGGAACCCGCTTGCCGCGAGCGGCCCGGACGTCGAGGTGATCGTGCAGGTGCCAGCCGCCCGCATACGAGCCCTCGTCCCCGAACAGATTCTGTCCGTCGAAGAGGTAGGCTACCGGGAAGCGCTCGTCCGACTCCTCGTAGCCCGGAGGCAGGTAAACGGTCAAGCGCAAGGGATGCGGCAGGCCCGGCACCGGGTGAGGATGCGACACGACGAGCCGCCCCGGGCGGACGATCCGGGCACGGCGGGCGGGGCGCTGGCTCTTGGCGGTCATGCTCAACTTTCGGGGCGGCGGGCATTATAGCAGGCCAAACCCAGAACCGATCAAGCCCCGCGGGCCCTCGCCAGGCTATCCGGACGCGGGCTCGGCAGGTAAAATGGAGTCCATGGGACGATACCGATGGGAACACCGCATGCAGAAGGCCCAGTGGAAGATGCAGAAGCGGGCTCTCAAGGCGGCGGTCCGGGCACGCATCCGCCAGGACCGGGCGCGCTGGCGCCACCAGCGGCGGTGGATGCGGGGCCGGGGGCGTCGCCCGCTTTCCGCCTGGCAGATCCTCCTGGTAGTGGTCGCCGGGATCTTCGTCCTGCACGTGGCCCTGGTCGTGGTCTCGGCACTCGGTTCGCTCGCCATCGGTGGCCTCGCCTTCGTCCTCCTCTGGCGCTGGCTGGGCGGCGGCTCGAGACGCCGGGAGCGGGCCGGAGCAGCCCTGGAGAACCAGACGGCCAACCACCTCTTCGAGGCGACGTTCGGCTCCGGCCATCAGGAGACGACCTCCTGGACCCGCGAGGGCGGTGGCTGGTCGGGCGTCGTTAGCGACCCACGGCTCGCCCCCGATGCGCCCGAAGCTGCAGCCCGAAACCAGGAATCCCACCCGGCTCGGACCGCATCCGAGCTTGCGGGTCCGACCTGCATGGGACCTGGCTGCGATCGCCCTGCCACGCGCCAGAGCCACGACGGACCCTGGTTCTGGTGCGACCATTGTGCCGGCCCCGACGATGGCCCTCTGGGCGACTCTCGGCGCGTGAGTGCGTCCGGAACCGCCGTGCAATCAGGATCCGTTTGACGGCTCGGGCCCGAGCGCGGCGAGACAGGATCTAGCTTTCGCCGGCGCGACCATCCGTACCGCGAACGGCGTCCTTTGAGGTGGAATCGGGGCCACCTGTCGAGCCAAGCTACCTAGCTTGCCATCGGCCCAAGAGAGCTCGAGGGAACCAGCGGGTTCCCTCGAGTCAACACCCGAGCTTGCGAGGGCGGATGGTAACTTCAGGGCAGGTCCGCAGCCACCCTGAACTGCTCTTCGTACAACCTGGCGTAGAGCCCGCGCCGGGCCAGGAGGTCGGCGTGCGTGCCGCGCTCCTCGATGCGGCCCCCGGCCAGGACCAGGATGAGATCCGCGTCCAGGATGGTGGACAGGCGGTGGGCGATCGCCAGCGTCGCCCGACCTGCGCGCAGCGGTGCGATGGCGCGCTGGATCAGGGTCTCGGACCTGGAATCGAGGGAGCTCGTGGCCTCGTCGAGGATGAGCACCGGCGGGCTCTTGAGGATGACGCGAGCCAGGGCCAGACGCTGACGCTCTCCGCCCGAAAGTCGATAGCCACGCTCGCCGACCACGGTATCGTAGCCCTCGGGCAAGGCCGAGATCGCGTCGTGCATGTAGGCCGCCTGGCAGGCCGCGATCACCTCCTGACGCGTGGCATCCGGTCGGGCGATGATCAGGTTCTCCATGAGGCTGGCGTGGAACAGGTACGGTTCCTGCGTCACCATGCCGATCCGAGCCTGCAAGCTCGCGAGCGTGACGTCGCGCAGGTCGTGGTCGTCCAGCAGGACCCGCCCCGCGGTCGGATCGTAGAATCGCGCCGCCAGGTAGGTGAGCGTCGTCTTGCCCGCTCCGCTCGGCCCGACCAGCGCCACGAGCTGACCGGGCCACGCCTCGAACGAGATGCCCTCCAGCAGCGGACGGTCGGCCCGGTAGCCAAAAGAGACATTCTCGAAGACGAGGTGGCCAGATGGAACCTCGCCACCTCGATCTCGGGTCACCTGCCCCCCGAGATCGCTGGCCGGCTCGAGCCGCAAGGCGGGCGGCAGTTCGATCGCCCCCGGGCGATCGCGAACGGTCGGCTCGGCGTCGAGCATCGCGAAGATGCGGTCGAAGACCGCGACCGCGCTCATCACGTCGACGTGTACCGTGGCCAGGGCCGATGTGGGGGCGTAGATCCGGCCAAGATATGCGACAAAGGCCACGATCGTGCCGATCGAAAGGCGCTCGGGTCCCATGGCCAGCAGACCGCCGTACCAGTAGATGGCGGCCGGTCCGATGAACGAGAACAGACCCAGAGCCAGGGTGAACCAGCGCCAGATCAGCGATCTCCGGATCGCGATGTCGGCAAAGAGCCGGCTCTGCCGCTCGTAGCGATCGCGCTCGGTCGACAGACTGCCGAAGATGCGCCGCATCAGGAATCCATTGATGCTCATCGTATCCTGGA
>JAJYIO010000326.1 GCA_021790035.1 bacterium
CGGTCCTCACGTACTGTTCAAGTACGCTGCGTCCCTCGGGCCTTGTGCGCCTCGCATCCGGACCGATCTGCTCGGTCTCGCTACGCGAGCCGTGAATAATCCAGGCTAGACGCCGATCAGCGATGAGGTGTGGGGTGATTGCTCGGGGAAACGCGAGACGATGTACTCGACCAGGTCATGGACCGCCTCGGGGTTGCGGAGCTTGGCCATGTTGGCCACGACCGCGTCGTAGCGGGCGCGATCTTCCATGTATCGGCGAACCAGCTTGACCAGGTCGTTGCGCTTCTCGATGGCGTCGCCGATCCCGTTCGTCACGACGAAATCGAGGTTGCCCTTCTCCTGCGGCATGGGCTCTCGAATGGCGTCGAGCAGGAGCGGGCGCTCCTGCTCGATCGCCTCGGCGATGGTGCCGGGGCCCGGCTTGGAGACGATGCAATCCGAGGCCGCCATCAAGAGAGGCATCTGATCGGTGTAGCCGTAGACGCGCATGGGGACCTGGGAACGAGAGGCGATCCGGCGAACCCGGCGCTCGAGCAGGCGGTTGCGGCCGCAGACGACGACGACCTGGATCGGCAGGCCGGAGCTCGCGAGATCGCGGGCATAGCGCCAGGTGTTCTTGCCTCCGACACCGCCCATCGTGACGAGAACCGTGAATCGGTCCGGGGCAAGGCGGAGCTGCGTCCTGGCCTCCGAGCGCTCGGTACGAGTCCGCGTGAAAGCCGGGTGTACGGGAAGGCCATGCAGCACCTTGATCTGCTGCGGCAGGGCGCCGAAGGCGATGAGCTGTTCGGCGGCGGCCTCGGACAGGGCGATGAAGCCGTCGGCTTCCGTGTCGACCCAGTGCTTGAGGAATCCCTGCGAGAGATCGGTGCAGAAGATCAGGTAGGGCACCTTGTGGTGCCAGCTCAGGTCCTTGAGCACGCGCATGATCGCATGGTTGACCATCGAGAACACGCTGACGATCAGGTCGGGTTTTTCCCGGCGGATGCACGCCTCGAGGTTGTGTCGGGCCTTGGGAATCAGCGGCATCAAGAGGGCCTCGGCGTTGATCGTGTTGAGAACCCTGAACCCGACCTTGACCATCCGGGGATCGCTCTTGAGCATCACGTTGTAGCTGCCGTAGAGCGCCTTGATGCGCTGGCTCTGGGTCTCCTGTCCCACGTGCATCATGAAGACGTCGATGTCCGGATGCCGCTCCGACAGGCCGGCCTGAATGGCCCGCGCGTTGGCGAGGTGACCGCCCCCGGCGGTCTCGTAGATGAGCATGACTTTTTTCTTGGCCACGGACGTGAATTATAGGCCATCTGACGTTTCCGCGCTTGGCGTTAGGCCTCGTCTGCTAGCGGGTACCCATGGAGCGTGTCGGTGACGAGTCGCTCGCAGCCCCGGGCGGGTATTCGAGCAAGGCGCGCCAGGACCCTTCTCAGGTGGGCGCTGATCCTGGCTATTCCGTCATTTCTGGCCGGGTGCGCCAACGTGCCGCTGGTCGGTGACCTGGCTGCCAGGCTCGAGCCGCTGTTGCCCGGTTTCATTCGCGACCGCCTCGGGCTGTCGTCTGCCGATACCTCGACCTCGCAGCCGACCTCTGCGAGCTTCGGCCATGGCCACCGCCCGGCACAGCAGGACCAGAGTGCGACGGCGGTCGCCTCGGCCGACGCCACGCAGGATGTCCAGGCGCTGTACGACCACTACGTGAGCGTCAATACCGACTTCGATCACCTCCGCACCCTGGGTCTCGAGGACCTTTACGCCGGCCGCACGGCGGACGCCATCACGGCCTTCCACCAGGCCCTCGCGTTGCGGCCGGGCGACACCAATGTCACGGCCCTCCTCAATCTCGCAGAGCATCCAGGCGATTCCTCCGGAGCTGGCTTCGGGTCTCCGACGGGGAACGCCGGGGGCTACTCGGACGGCAGTTCCGCGGGCATGTCGGCCGGTGGATCCGGGGGATCGGTGGCCCAGAGTTCGGGTGGCTCCTGGAACTCGGCTCCCGCCGTGCTGCCGCAGGCGGCGCCGGCCAACTTCGGCATGGGCTCGGGTGGCGGTTCCCTGCCACCCCCCTTGCCCAGAGTGGATCCGGGGGCCCTCAGCCTGCCCGCGAGCGTCCACCTGCAGCCGGTTCCCGCCGTCGCACCGGCGCAGCCGACCTCGGCCTTCCATCCCATTCACGTCTCCCCCTTCGCAGTGCGCCGCTGATCGCCGTGGTCTGGGCGGCGCTCCTGGCATTGGCTGCCGGCTCCGGCGCCTTGAAACCGCTCAAGCCGGACGTCGTGCCCCGGATTCCCTGGCTTGCGATCACGGGCCTGGTCCTGATCGGGTTGGCGCTGGCGACCGTCTTGGGGCGTCGAAAACGGGGGCGCCCGTCGCGTCCGTCTTCGGCCATCCGCACCCCGCAGGCATGGCGATCGCGTATCGAACGCATCCGCCACGAGGGATGGATCGACAAGGGCGAGCAGGTGAAGGTCTGCGAGACGCTCTCCGATGCCGTGCGCCACGTGGCTCTCTCGCGGTTCAATGTGGGATCGCTCCGCTTGACGACCGCCGAGCTCCTCCTGGAGCTGGAGGCTCACGGCGCCCCGGCGAGCTTTTGCGATCCGGCTCAGGATGTTCTTTCGGCCTGCGACCTCGTCAAATTTGCCGGGGTCCGGCTCGACGTCACCGAACTCAAGGGTTACCTCGAGACCGCGCTGATCCTGGTGGAGAACGGCGAGATGGAGGAAGGTCCCATCGGGTCCGGGCCTGGCGCCAGCGGGGTCATCGAGGGCGCGGTTCCACGATGGCCGGCTTGAGCTTCGTCCACCCCGGATACCTGCTCCTGGTGGCCCTTCCCCTGGCCTGGGGAGTGGCGGCCTGGAGTCGAGCCCAGGCCAGCCTTCCGCTGCCGACCTTCGAGGCGGCCCTGGCATCGGTCGGCCGGCCCGACCGGAGCGATCGGGCCCTGGTGGGGCTGCGAATTCTCGCCACCATGCTCGTCGTGCTCGCCATCGCCGATCCGCAGGTCGCGGGCCGGCCGGCGGTCGATCGCCGCTTCGGGCTGGATATCATGCTGGCGCTGGACATTTCGGGCTCCATGGCAGCCCAGGATCTAGAGCCCAGCCGGGTCGAGGCCGCCAAGCGGGTCCTCGAGGACTTCATCGCCCGCAGCCACGACGATCGGGTGGGGCTCGTCGTGTTCAAGGCCAGGGCCCTCACCCTGTGCCCGCTGACGACCGAGACGTCCGTCGTCGCGAGCGCCCTGTCTCAGGTCACCCTCGCAACCCTGGCGGATGATGGCACGGCGATCGGCGACGCGATCGGGACGTGCTTGAACCGCCTGGCGGGCGATCGGCCTCCGGGGGGTGCGGCGATCGGTCGGAGCCAGTTGATCGTGCTTTTGACGGATGGCGAGAACAATTCGGGCATGCTGGCGCCGCTCGAGGCGGCGGCCATCGCGCGGTCCCGCAACGTGCGGATCGATACCGTGGCGGTCGGGAAGCCCGGTGGAGCGCCGGTGCCTTACACGGATTCGTTCGGCCAGCAGCAGTACGTCCGGAATCCGGATGGGTCGCTGTACCTGGCGGCCGTCGACGATCGTGAGCTCAAGGAGATCGCCCGGCTGACCGGCGGCCTGTTTTTCCGGGCGGATGACACCAGAGGGCTGGCCGCGGCTTACGAACAGATCGCGCACATGGCTCGTCACGAGATCGACGTGCACCGGCAGGCCCGGCGGGTCGACCTGGCGGGCGGACTCCTGGCGCTGGCCTTGGTCGCCCTCGCGGCGGAGTTCTGGCTGGGTGGCGGGCGGTTCCGGCAGCTCGGCAGTCTGGCGCCCTCTGGGGCCGAGTCGGATGCCAGCTCGGCTCGCGCTGCGACGGGTCGGACAGGTGCACCTCCACGAACGGCAGCGCGACCGCCAGCAGCGCGTCCCGCAGCGAGACGCTCGTGTGGGTGAGCCCGCCGGGGTTGATGATGACGCCGTCGAAGTCACGCTCGTGCAGCCGGTCG
>JAJYIO010000327.1 GCA_021790035.1 bacterium
CCCGGATCGCCTCGGCCCGGGCCTTCGCCAGGAGATCCTCCAGAACCGCCGGCGGGCAGGTCCGGCCATCGACCCAGATCTGGTCGGCGGGGGTTTCGAGCTTGGGCGATGTGAAACGGCCGACGCGCCTCCCCGCCGCCCGCAGGACGCCGGAGATCATCGCCGTCACCGAGCCCTTGCCGTTCGTGCCGGCCACGTGAATGACGGGATAGGTCAACTGCGGGTCGCCAAGACGCTCCAGGACCTTGCGCAGCGCATCCGGTCCAGGCCACTGGGTCAACCAGGGTCCGGGCCGTTGCGGGGGCGTTGCGTTCGAGTTCATTGCGGCGTTGGCGCGAGGGCGGCGCGTGCTACCATAGCAGACTGCCAGGATCCGTCGCAACCGCTTGCCGACCCGATCCTGGCCTGCGAAAGGACATCGTGGAGCGATTTCGTGATGATGGGGTCGGTCGGAGGGTCCGTCCCCGGTGAACAGGGTCTTGCGGTGAACCGCGGGCACGAGGGTTCCCTCGTTTTTCGCTGCGGGCGCTTTTGCCTCGAACTCGGGCGCCGGACCCTCGTCATGGGCGTACTGAACTTGACGCCGGACTCCTTCTCGGGGGACGGCATCCATGGCGATCCCGGGCGAGCCGTCGAGCGGGCCCACGAGCTCGTCGAGGCGGGCGCCGATATCCTCGACATCGGCGGGGAGTCGACCCGGCCCGGCTCCGCGATAGTCGACGCCGACCTGGAGCTACGGCGCGTGGTGCCGGTCCTCGAGCGCCTGGGCGAGCTGTCGGTGCCGATCTCGGTCGACACGCGCCGGGCCGCCGTCGCCCAGGCCGCCCTGACCGCAGGAGCCAGCATCCTCAACGACATCTCGGGCCTGGGCGAGGGACCCCAGCTGGCCAGCCTCGTCGCCGGTGCAGGTGCCGGGGTGGTGCTCATGCACATGCAAGGAACCCCACAGGATATGCAGCGCGATCCGCACTACGAGGATGTCGTGGGTCAGGTGGCGACCTTCCTGGCGGCGCGGGCGAGGGCGGCTCGCGAGGCGGGCATCGGTCCAGAAAGTATCGTCCTGGATCCAGGCATCGGTTTCGGAAAGACGCTCGAGCACAACCTCGCGCTCCTGGCCCACCTGGATGCGCTGGCGGAGGTCGGGTATCCGGTCCTGGTGGGTACCTCGCGCAAGTCGTTCATCGGCCAGCTCACCGGTCAGCCGGTGGAGACTCGCCTGTCCGGTAGCCTGGCTTCCGTTGCCGTGGCCATCGCCCGGGGGGCGGACATCGTGCGCGTTCACGACGTGCGCGAGACGCGCCAGGCGGTAGCGGTCGCCGACGCCATCGTCCGGGGGGCCCGATGAGCCTCGAGTCCCCCCGCTGGAGATCCTGATGACAGACAAGATGTTGCTCACCGGGTTGATGTTCGTCGGGCATCACGGTTGCTCGGCCGCAGAGCAGGAGGTCGGCCAGCGCATTCGCGTCTCGGCCGAGCTCTCGCTCGATCTGCGCCAGGCGGCCCGGACCGACGATCTGCGTCATGCCGAGAACTGGTCGACCCTCTATCAGGAGATCAAGGCGATCGTGGAGGAACGGCGGTTCGCTCTGGTCGAAGCCCTAACCGAGGCGATCGCCCAGCAGCTCCTGGAGCACGACCGCGTCAGCCAGGTCGTCGTGCGCGTCGAGAAGCTCCAGCCGCCCTTCTTCGGCCCGGTCGAGAGCGTCGGGATCGAGGTTGTGCGGACCCGGGCGGGAGAGTAGCCGAGAGCGTCCAGGCCTGCGCCCGTAGGGCTCGCCAGCCTCTCCATTCCTTAGCCTTGACTTAATTCAAGCCTAAGACAGGGCCGGCACTCTACCGCCGACAGGAAGGTATGCAGGCTGGCAAGGTAGGGAGCATGGCCTTGCGTGCGGTTCCTGGTTCGGTCGGGACCGCCGCGGGGATCCTGGCGCAGGCATCCGGTGTCCCGTCCCCGAGGGCGGCGACGGGTGTTCCGGCGCGGTTACCAGCTCGATCCGCGCTCGGCGGCGGTCCCTCGACGGTGGCCTCGTCGCCGGGGCCCGGTGCAGGCTCGCCCGTCGGATCGCAGATCGTCTCGGCGGAGTCGTCTCTCTCGTCCATCCTGGCCGGCGCGGCATCCTTGCTTTCGGTCGGGTCCTCCGTCGCGAGCATGGGCTCGATGGGCGATCCCTCCACCCTCGCGGTCGATGGTGGTGGCAACCTGGTCGTCGCCTACCCGGTCCTGGGCTTGTTCCCCGTCGATGTCACGGTCAACACCGAGGATCTCCTCTCGGGCAAGTATGGCCGATCGCTCACGGCGGATCTGCGCCGTCCCGGCGAGGCCGTCATCTCCGGCGATTTCAGCTGGCACGGGATTCCGGTGCCCGTGTCCGGCATGGCGGTCGCGGGTCTGCCTCCGATCCCGAGCGTCAGCACGGTCCAGGCCAGCCTCGTGGCCGACCACGTCCTGCGCCTGCAGGGGCAGGCGACGGCCGGCTTGCACTGGGGCGCGACGCTGGGTCTGGCCAAGGTTGGCAACGGCGTATATCGCACGACGATATCCAACGTCAGCCTGTTTTCCTCGCAGGTTAGTATTCCTGACTGGCTGGTGCGAGCGGCCACCTGGATCGCCGCCAAGCTCGGCAAATTTCCTCCCGGCGTCCAGCGCAATTCAGACGGCACGTTCACCCTCGACCTCAACCAGGTCCTCGGGCCCGCGTCGGACTGAACCGATTCCCTCGCCCTCCGCGCTGCACCTGGCACGCGCCATGTTCAGGCTGCCGACCGACGGCTGGCGCGTGTTGACGGCGGCGTTACCCTGAAGGGATGGGGCGTCGCCTGGCAGGGCGTGGGCCTGCTCGAGCCGGAAGGGAAATCACATGACCGTCGATTCGCATGAGACGGGCGGGAGCGTGCCGGCCGAGCAGCGCGGCAACAGCCGAGTCTACCGGTACGATCCATCCGCCGTGTTCATGCTCGAGCCCGTCCTCGGGCCCCTGACCTACCTGGGGTTCAGACCCTTCGGGCGCCGCATCCCGGTCTACAAGTATTACGACCAGAGCGCTCTGGACATCCGCTACGGTCTGGTCGTCTCGACCCGGCGATCGCGGGATTGGCGTGGCGGCCGGCGGAGCTACGAAGGCCACCCTGGAGTGGACTTCGTCGTTCCGGCGGGAACCCCGGTCCTGGCCGCAGCATCCGGGGTCGTCCGCAGTGTCGGCGACGATCCCCTCGGCGGGACGTTCGTGTGGATCGACCACGGCGGCGGCTACGGTTCGGACTATCACCATCTTTCCCGGTCCCTGGTCGCGAAAGGTCAGAGCGTGGTCCGTGGTCAGCCCATCGCGCTTTCGGGCGCCACGGGATGGATCCTCACCGGCACTCGGCCCTGGATCCCGCCGCACCTGCACTTCGGGCTCACGGTCAACGGCCTTCCCCTCGATCCCTACACCGGGCCAACCCCATGGGGGAGAGCCGGATTCTGGCAAGAACCCGATCGGCCCCTGCCGTTTGCCGGCGGGCCAGAAACCGGTCCCGACCTGCCGATGAGCCTGCGGCCCAAGGACGAGGTCTTTGCCGCCGACGCCGACGTGGCGCCGACCCTTTTTGCCAACTACGGCAACGTCATGGCCTTTTTGGCGCCCGAGGCCATCAGCTTCAGTGCGAACCCGCTCGACCTCAGGGTGCAGCTAACCCTTCCGTTCGAGGCCAGCCAGTTCGACGAGGTCATTGCTTGAAGACGGCGTAGCCGGCTCGTTTTGAGCTCCGGTGCCGGGGATTTGCCCAGGACGGTCCCGGCGGCTCGCGGGGCGGAACTCCCTTGCCGGCGCAGTGGCCACTTGACCTGACCCCCGAAGCCAGCATCCCGATCTCCGACAAAGAGCTGGCACAGATGCTCACAAGAAACTCTCTTCTCCGGCTGCGCCGGCAGTGGCTTGAGAGGGGCCCTTCGCCCCTCTCAAACTCGCCCCCCGCTGCGGGCAAGCTGCTGCGTAGCCCAGCACA
>JAJYIO010000328.1 GCA_021790035.1 bacterium
GCGGGATTGGTGTCATCGAATCGAAGGTGGCAACGGCCGCCATACTGAGCAGCGATGCCGAAGTTGAGCGTGATGCTCTTGGCGTGGCCGATATGCAGGTAGCCGTTGGGCTCGGGCGGGAACCGCGTCACCACGGTCCGGTGCTTGCCACCGGCCAGATCTCCCTCGACGATCTCGCGGATGAAGTCGCTAGGGGCCGAGGCCGCGGTGGGGGGGGAACTCGTGCCGGATGTGCTCATGGCTGGTTCGACTTTCGCTGTGACTGGCTGAAACTCAATGATAGCATCGCTGACCGGGCCAGCGGGCGGCCGGCGGTTGGCAAGTGGCCGGTTCTGGTTGCCCGGGGGCGTGAGCTGGCGCGGGTTTTTCCTCAAAAATCAACCGAGAGCTTGCTACCCTCTCGGGCTACAAGCTCTCGGTACCCTTCTCTCCTATTACGGGGGGTGATGACCCGGTTTGAAGCTTTCGCATCAGTCGCCGAGTTCACCAGCTATCGGATCTGGTCCTCGGCGACACCGAGCTCGGATCCAAGAGCCTATCGGGATGAAACCATCCTATCTGGATTCCCGCGGCCAGCAACGGGCGAGCCGGACAAATTTCTGGTCTCGCCTCCCCTTGCCTCGACTGCAACGGGCCACCGTCAGCCCAGAGGGAGGTTACCCTACCGTGAGGTTGTCGTCTGGAATCCTGCGCCGAGCGCGGTGTTGAAGAAGAAGGCAGCGCGCACGGTCTCGGTCAGCCAGTTGTAGCGGGCGAACAGCGTGCGACCGTCGGGCAGGTCGAGGAGAACCCAGAACTCCTGGTTCGTGATCCAGTGCGGGGCATGGGCGTAGATGGCGTCGTCGGCCGCGTTGGCAAACGGCAGGGGGTCGATGACATTCGACTGCAGGAAGTACAGGAACAGGTGGCTGCCCGAACGGAACGCGACCTGGCTGCCCGCCGGGCAGAGGGCCATCTCCTCGACCCGGCCGTCGCCGACCTGGTTGACTGCCGTGGCCTGGTAGAGGGTGCCGGCGCGGATCCCGTAGATGTACAGCCCGCCGTCGCCGGTGATGAACGCGACCTCGGTGGCCGCGTCGTCGAGGTTGGCGTCCACGATGCCGCCGTGTCGGGATCCCACCGCGGCGATCTTCGGAAATCCGAGAACCTGGCCCTGCAGCCAGACGCCGGAGCGGGCATCGGGGGGCGGCGCCGGCTGGTCGAAGCGGACGAAGAGGTAGGCGCTGTCGGGGTTGTGGAAAAGCATGACGCTTTCGCTCGCATCCCACATCGGGTCTGCCACGTCAGCAATCTCGTTGACGGCCTCGGGGGCCTCCTTCGCGGCCAGGCCCAGATCCCAGGCGTAGATCTTTCCCTCCTGGTCGAACATGATGCGGTGAAACTGGTCGAAGAAGGACGGGTTTTCGATGTCGGGGCCCGCCGCGTAAACCGCGGTCATGTCGCCCGGCACGGGATCGTAGTAGAAGAGGTTGCTGTGGGGGCCGGCGTTGATCGGGATCTCGCCGATCGACCGTTCGGTGTTCTCTTCGAAGAGGGGCGAAGGGGGCCGGGTGGGTTGCGGCGCCACGGAGGGGCTCGGTGCCGTCGGTGCGGCGGGAATTCGCGCCAGCAGCGGGACTCGATCGTGATGGCACCCTGCCAGCGCCAGGGCCGCAAGCGCCAGTTTCAGGCTCGACCAGCGTCTGGCCATGCATGACAGTTTGGCCGGCTTGCCGTGCCCCGTCAGCGTTCCTGGATTCCAACCTTGCTGGTCCATCCGGTCGAGGGCGCCATCGCCCCGCAGTTTCGCCGATCCGGTCGGCCCGACGTCGAGGCCTCGAACGGGCCGTCGGTATGCCCTTCCAGCGAGGCTGTCGCGGAGGAGCGGCCGGCGCTCAGGGGCGCCGAGACACCCCCCGGCGCTGGCGCACCGTCTCGAACAGGCAGACCGCCGCAGCCGATGCGGCGTTGAGGGATTCGGCCCGGCCGGGCATCGGGATCTCGAGCTGGAGGTCGGCGAGGGCCAGGAGGTCGGGCGCCAGTCCCTGGGCCTCGTTGCCGATCCACCAGCAGAGGGGGCCCGTGAGATCGGCGTCGTAGAGCGATCGCCCAGATCTCGGCACCGATGCGGCCCAGCGCATCCCGCCGGCTTGCGTCGCCAGGCGAAGCACCGCCAGATCGGTGAATGGCACGATCGGCAGGTGGAGGGAGGAGCCCATGGACGCCCGGGTGACCTTGGGGCCGAAGGCGTCTGTGGTCCCGGGGCCGACCAGCACTGCATCGGCTCCCGCCGCGTCGGCCGTGCGGAGGATCGTGCCGAGGTTGCCCGGATCCTGGAGGCGATCGCAGGCCACCCAAAGGGACGTGGGCCCGATCTCGGGCAGGCCGGACGGCCGCGGCAGTCGGGCCAGCGCCAGCACGCCCTCGGGGGTCTCGAGGGTGCCCATGGCCGCCAGCACGTGATCGGCCACGAGTACCGGCGCCGGGAGCGTGCCCGTCTTGGATCCAGCGGCTGACGAGGCGGGTGCGCCGGCCTCGAGCCAGCTCGCTGTGGCGTAGAGGGCCACGATCTCCCAGCCCGAGCGCTGCGCCTCGGAGAGCAGCTTGGCCCCTTCCAGGATGAAGAGGCCCTCTTCGCGCCGCTGTCGAGCCTCATGCAGCTTGCGCACCCGCTTGACCTGCGGATTATGGACGCTGGTTAGAATGATCGGTTGGTCCACGTGGCGATCGTAGCATCGATGTCCGACACGGAGGCCCGTGGCCAGGCTCGAATCGAGTGGTTTCTCGAATCCGCCAGATTCTCGAGAGGAGCGCTCGATCAGCTCGGCGACTTCCGGGCAAAGGCTGCAATGGCGTCATCGCGGGTGTCGTAGAGGTCGAGCAGGCGCGTGAAACCCAGGAGATCTAGGACCCGGTGGGCGCTCTGCGGCACGGCCGCCAGCTTGAGATCGCCTCCGCGCTCGCGAAATGCGCCCAGCGACCCGGTGAGCACGCCCAGCCCGGCACTGCTGATGTAGCCGAGGTCGGCCAGGTCCAGGACGACCCGGAGGGCCCCCATCTCGAGGAGATCGGAGAGGGCCCGGTCGAGCTCCGGCGCGGTGTGCGCGTCCAGATGGCCGCTCACGCGGAGGATCGAGATGCCCGCCTGAACGAGGATTTCCTGTGTATATGCCATGCTTCTTGCCCTCGATCGCGAGACCTGCCCGCCTCTAAATGTAACAGGCCCGCAGCCTCCTTGAAAAGTGCCTGAGATGTAGCAGGCAAGCGCGCCTTGGGGGTTACCTGGGCTTGGCGCGGGGGTAGTTAACTGGTATGCAGCGCCAGGCGGATCCCGTTGCCGCCCGTCTCAAGAAACGGGATCGACAGGTCGTCGTCATCGACGTCCGCAGGGCCCGGCACCACCTCGTGATGCCGCCGGTGGTTGCGGGTGCGGCGCTGGCGCTGCTCACGCTGCTCCTGGCGCTTTCGTGGTTCGGTCAGCCCTTCCCCGGTTTTCTGCTCGAGAAGAACATGACCGTCACCTCGGTCTACAGCGAGCAGTGGGCGGGGTTCCAGGCCGGGATCCAGGTCGGGGACGAGGTCCGCACCGTGGACGGTCGGTCGGTCGCCACGCCCGCGGCCTTCGACGCTGCGGTTCGCCATCTCTCCAAGGGAACCCTCGTCACTTACGGCCTCGACCGCGAGGGCCGCAAGCTTTCGCTGCGCATCCCGATCGAGAAGTTCTCGGCCGCGGATGTCTTCACGATGTTCGTGATGTGGTGGGTGCTCGGCCTGGTCTTCCTCGGTCTGGGCGCCGGAGTAAGGGCCATAAAACCCTTCGATCCCGCATCGCGCGCCTTCTTTTGGTTCTGCGCGACATTCTCGATCTTCTCGCTCACGAACTTCGAAAGCGTGACGACCCTCCTCTTCAGCTGGGTCAACATCCTGTCCTTGGCCTTCGTCGGTCCGACCGCAGGGCTCCTGGCGTTGCGAATGCCCACGACACCCCGCTGGGTGC
>JAJYIO010000329.1 GCA_021790035.1 bacterium
ACGCCTGCAGCTCGCGCAGCTCCTGATCCTGCTGGCTCTCGATGGCGGCCAGTTGCAAGGCGAGCTGGGCGACCATCGGATCGGTCTCCCTGGGGGCCTCGAGCAAGAGCTGGACCTGCTCGTGCGCCAGAGCCAGCCGCTGGCTATCGCCCAGGAGCTGGTTCAGCAAGGTTTGCTGAGACTTGACGATCCGCTCGAGCTCGTCCTGCCTGGCCACCAGGGCTGCAATGACGTCCTCGACGGCCGGCCTGGCCTCGTCGAGCTCGTGGTCGGAGAGGGTCAGCTGCTGGCGGATATCTTCTATGGGGACATTCTGCTCGCGAAACGAGCGAATGATCCGCAGATTCTCGAGGTCGCGTTCGGTGAGGAGTCGCTGGCCGCCTTTGGTCCGGGCGAAGCGCAAATCGAACTGCTTTTCATAGTGCCGGACGGAAGACGCGGAGATTCCCAACCGTGCGGCAGCTTCGGCCACCGTGAGCATGTCCAAAATGCTAGCACAGAGGCGATGCGGCCTGCGAGTTCCTGGCCTGCGATGGCGTCCTGAAACGATTGCCGCTGTGAGTTACCCACCGTCTGCGCCGACACTCTCGAGCGAAACGCCACCCGCCGAGCGGGGCTACGCAGCAGCTTGCCCGCAGCGGGGGGCGAGTTTGAGAGGGGCGAAGGGCCCCTCTCAAGTCACTGCCGGCGCAGCCGGAGAAGAGAGTTTCTTGTGAGTGAATCGGGCTCGCAACCTGCTGGCGGGCGAAGGCAAGGGCCTGCACGCGGGTCGTGGAAGCCCCTTGAACCCTGGCATCGTCCCCCGGTCAGGAACTTTCGTCCTGGCGCCCGCCAGTGCTACGATCGCCGGCACATGCGCCTGATTCTCGATCCCCCGGCGGCGGGTCGCCTCAACATGGCCCTCGACGAAGCGCTACTCGAGACCGCGGCGCGGGGCCTCGTGCCACCGACCCTGCGTCTGTATACCTTCGAGCCACCGGCGCTCACCCTGGGACGCGCCCAGCCCCTTTCGGACGTTGCCCGCGATGCCTGCGCGGATGCCTGCGTCGACGTCGTGCGCCGCCCGACCGGCGGCCGGGCCGTACTGCACGATCGCGACCTGACGTACAGCGTGGTCCTGCCGATCTCTCCCGGCGAGACCATCGCGAACTCCTATGACCGCCTGTCGCGAGCCATCGCCCTGGCCATCTCGAGCCTCGGGATGCCGGCGGCTGTCGTTCCGGGATCGCTCGACCGCAACCGCAGCAAGGCTATTCTCGAACGGCCAACGTGCCCGCGGCGCACCGACGAGGCGCGTGAGCGACCCGCAGACTGTTTCGCCGTCTCGACCGTCGCCGACCTGGTGGTCGACGGACGCAAGATCGTGGGCTCGGCCCAGGTCCGCCGCCACGGGTTCCTCCTGCAGCACGGCTCGATCCGTCTGGCGCCGGGCCCGATTTCGATCGAGCGCCTGCTGGCCCAGCGGCCACCCTCACGGGCTACGAGCAAAGACCCGCTTTCGGTCGCCGAAGCGCTCGACGTGCGGGATCCCGGTGAGAAGTGGCTGGCGGCGACCCGCGCTAGCCTGTCTCGAGCCATCGTCGATGCCCTCGGCGTCACGTGGCTTCCGGCCGGGTGGACAGACCACGAGCGCAACCTCGCCGGGGAGCTCGCCGCCCGCGGCACCCCATGATCTCTGGCCCGAGCGCAGCGATCCTGACCGCGGAGGGCATCCTTCGGCGTGGAATCTTCGCCACCGATGGAGCCAAGCTCACGTAGCGGCTTGCCCGCAGCCCAAGAGGGTTCGAGGGAACCCGCGAGGGAGAATTCCCGTTGCCCCCTACCTCAGGACAAAGCGCATCTTGACCTCGCCTACCTGGATGACCGGAGGCTGGCCGGGCGGAAGCGGGCTGAAGCGCCAGTGAGAGAATGCCTGGGCGGCCGCGGCATCGACGTCGGGGTCGCCCGAGGAGTGCAAGATCTGGATCCCCGATACCCTTCCATCGGGGCCGACGCGCAGGGCGGCCGTGACGGTACCGCGCCAGCCTATCGCGTGGCGCCCCTCCGCCGAACGCGGGAAATCTGCACGCATCAGGCTCAAGATCGCACGTCCGGACAGATCGCCTGACGCCCCGCTACCGACCGAGACGGCGCCGCCCGAGACCGGCGCGGTGGCCTTGCCCGTTCCGGCGGCGGCCCCCTGTGGCGAGCCGGCATCACTGGCCGCCTCGGCCAGCTGGCGGTCCATGCGCTCTTGACGAGCCTCCTCGGCCGCCAGACGCTGGGCATTCGGCTGCGGCTGGGTTTCGATGCGGGGCGCCGCAGGACGGCGCTCGTGGGGAATGGGAGCGACGTGGCGCTCCAGCGGACGGGGTTCGGCCACGGCCTGAGGGCGGTAGATCCGGTGGGCGTGAGCATGTACCAGCGGTTTGGGAGCCGGAAGATCGTGCCCGACCGCGCGATCTCCAGCCGGCCCGCCAAGGTCGATCGTCGTCAGCTCGATGGGGACCACGCCGGGCACCGGCGGCTTGTGCTCCGGCAGCAACCAGAGGATCATCGCCAGGAGCCAGACGTGGATCGCGATGGAAGTGGCCCAGGCCTCTCGTTCCAGGCGCGTGGCCGCCGCTGACATCAGAACGTCACCCGGAGGCCACCCGAGACGAGGGCCGGGGTAGCGAAGTAGCCCGGGGCCGGCTCCTGCAGTGCGAGGACGTGCCAGTCGTTGCCCGAGCAGTAGATCTGCCAGCCCGGAGCGACCTCGTAGCCGACATGCCAGCTGGCCAGCCATGCCATACCGGCGGCTTGACCCCCGACCACCTGCATCGAGCCAAGCTGGGCGTACTGGAGCGAGGTACCCACGGACGCCGTGAGCTTACCTCCCAGCCAGGAGCTCTCGTGGCGAGTTCCGATGGACTCGAGGATCTGGCCCAACCCGGTGGCATCCTGGATCTTCATGTCGAAATGCTGGACGAAGCCATCGCCGAAGAGGTACTGGGCTCCGGCCCGCACCTGGTAGACCCCTTGCCAGCTCTCGAAGTTCCGGGGCTGCCACAGGCCCTGGCCTGCCTGGCCGTAGTAGATGAAATCGAGGACATCGCCGTAGCGGAACGACGCGTCGCCATAAAGCTTGTCGCTGAACCGGTGGCCCGCGCCGATCTCGACCTGGGGCTGGGTACGCTCAGGCCGCAGGGTGCCGTTGCCCTCGACCTGGAGGCGATCGAGGTACAGGTTCGAGAAGCCAGGCAGGTCCGTATCGGTGCGGGCCGCCAGCCAGAGCTGCGTCGGCGATTCGCGCAGAAGGCCCGCGGCTCGGACCGCGACTCCGCCGCCTGGCAAGAAGCTGACCTTGACCGCGGGGTCCAGGTAAGCGACCTGTCCGAGGGTGGTCGCCGCCAGGCCGTAATCGAGCCGCCACCGCCGGTCCAGACTCCAGGTGTCCTGCGCCCCGATCTCGGCATGCGGAGCAGACCAGCCCGGGACGCCGGTCTCGGACGTACCCTGCTGGCCCACCAGCAGATCGAGCTTCAGCGCGTGGGCGTGCCACGAGAGCTTGGGGGCGTATGAGGCGTTCACCGCCAGGTCATAGAGCCAGGTCTCGTCCGAAGAGCTCAACGCCGGACCGCCCTGCACGTAGGCCTGGATGTCGCCAACCTGCACGTGGCCCAGATCGACGCCAAGCCCCAGGGACATCCGACCGCGATTCCAGGTGGCTCGCGCGCTGCCGCCTTCCTGGAGGGTGGCCTGCGATCCGGGTGTCTCCTGATCCCTCCGGTAGGTCAGGTCAGCCCAGTCCGTCGGCCCCCACGACAGGCGCTCGTTGGCCTTCACCTCGGACCACCGGTCGAGGCCGTTGGCAAGCGCCCGGACGTCGGTCAAGGAGAGCGCCGGCCCGATCACGCGTCCGTGGGTGAAGCCGAAGTCGTACCGCAACGAGCCCGGCTCAGGCACTCCGCCCAGCTCGCCCCAGATCGCCGAGTACGGCTGGCGATCCGC
>JAJYIO010000330.1 GCA_021790035.1 bacterium
ATGTGCGGGGTCTATCGGATCTCCTTTAAGACACGCATCAAGCGGGGCTCGCGATGATCCCGGCGACCCCGAACCCGTGCGCCCCGGTCCGGGCGGCCACGCTCCGACGGGTGGCGTGCGGCAGCTCGGAGTTCCTCGGCCGGTCGTATCTCAGCTGGGCCTGGGCTTAACCGGACCTTGGTCTCACCGGTGAGTCGGTCTCGAGACAGCATGGGTGTCGAGAGTGCGGGGTGAGTCAGAGGAGATTCGGATGAACGGCGTGGGCCAGAATTCGGCGTTCGGGCAGTATCAGTTTTCCAGTGGCTTCCGGCCGCAGATGGGGCAAGGCTTCACTGCCGCTCCGCAGATGGGTCCTGGAGCCGGCCTCGGTCGCGATTCGTGGAATGGTCAAAGCTTCGCCGGCAGGCGGGGTTCCATGGGAGTACCGAGCCAGGGCGGCCAGTATCCAATGCAGGGCGGCCAGTCCGCGATGCAGGGTGGGCCGGCGTTCTTTGGCGGCCGCCGCGGTGGCTTCGGCGGTCCGATCCACGGCCGCGGCCACCGGCGCGGAGGCCGGCATGGCATGGGTTTCTGGCGGCAGCTTGGCTGGTCGCAGGGCGCCCAGCAGGCCGATCCGCAGCAGATGGCCGACCAGATCTGGAGCAAGCTGGATCCCAGCGGCTCGGGAACGATCACCAAAGCCCAGTTCGAGCAGTTCATCGAGCAAAGGGCCGAGCAAGGTCAACAGACCGCGGCGGATCCCATGACCGCTCCCACGGCACTGGCCGATACCTCGAACGACCCGTCCAGCGATCCCAACGCACTGGCCGATACCTCGAACGACCCGTCCAGCGATCCCAACGCACTGGCCGATACCTCGAATGACCCGTCCAGCGATCCCAACGCACTGGCCGATACCTCGAATGACCCGTCCAGCGATCCCAACGCACTGGCCGATGCCTCGAACGACCCGTCCAGCGATCCCACCGCGCTGGCCGATCCTGCGGCCTCGAGTGCATCCGGAAGCGCCGCATCCGCAAACGATCCCGCCACGATCCAGCAGGAGATTCTCACCCAGATCCAGCAGTACGAGCAGTCGTCGGACTACACGAGCCTGTCCGCTGCCGACCAGCAGTCGGTCCAGCAGACGGCCACGGCCATCAGCCAGCTCGATCCCACGGATCCCGCCTTCATGACGAATCTGAGCAACCTGCTGGGCTACGACCCGACCACCGGGCAGCCCGTCGATGGCTCCCAGTCTCCGGCGAACGCCCAGCCGGCGTCCAGTTCCACGTCAGCTGCGAACTGACGAACGGTAGTTCATCTCGGGGCGGGCCAGGTGCCCGCCCCGTACTCGTTTGTCGGGTCGGCGTCGCCGGCCGCCTCGCAGACGGCATCCTTCGAAGTGAATCTTCGCCACCTCGCGAGTCAAGCGGCGAAGCGGCTTGCCCGCAGCCAAAGAGAGTTCGAGGGAACCTGCGCGTTCCCCGCGTCACCGCCCTGGCACGGCGAGGGAGGCCGGAAGCTTCAGACCAGGTCCGCCAGCCTCTCTCAGGCCCTGCCGGCCGTCAGGGCCTGAGAAAATGCTGGGCGACCCAGCCATCCTCGCGGAGCTCGTCAGCGAGTACCAGACCCTGGCCCTCGAAGGCAGCTCGCACGTCTGATGCCTTGCGGTCGATGATGCCCGACAGGATCAGATCCCGGCTGGTAAGCGCGGCAAGATCGGCCGCAAGCTCGATCAGGATCTCGGCCAGGATATTGGCGACGACGACATCGGCTCGTCCCGCCAGGTTCGAGGCGGAGCCGACCGCGAAGTCGATGCGATCGGAAACGCCGTTGTGATCGGCGTTCTCTCGAGCGGCGGCGACGGCTACCGGATCGCTGTCGACCCCGGTCGCGCCTATCGCCTCGAGAAGCACGGCCGCGATGGCCAGGATGCCGCTACCGGTGCCGACGTCGTACACGCGATCCCCGGGCCGAACCAGGCCCTCGAGCGCCGCCAGACAGAGCCGCGTCGTGGCGTGCGTGCCGGTTCCAAAAGCCTGCTTGGGGTCGAGCTCGATCACGAGGTCGCCGGCACTGGCCTCGTACTCCTTCCACGAGGGCTTGATCACGAGGTGGCGGCCCACGTGCTGCACGTCCCAGAATCGCTTCCAGCTCTCGGCCCAGCTCTCCTCGGCCATCACGCGTGTGGAAGTGCGGCGCGCGAGGTTTCCGAGGGCATCTCGCACGCGTGCAACCGCGTCCGGTTGTTCTGGCAGGGGCGCAGGCGTGTCCTCGGTGCGGGCGTCGTAAACGCGAAGGGTCACCTCGGCCGGGCGCTCCGGCATCGATCCGGCCGATCGGCCCGGCTCTTCGATCCACGGCTCGGGAAGGTCGTCGAACCGTTCCTCACCCATTACCACGCCCGTAAAGCCAACCCCGAGGAGGATTCCAGCCGCGCTCTCGGCATCCTCGGCCCGAACCGTTATCGAGATCTCTAGATAATCCATCGGAACCCCAAGACCACGCGACCCGATCGACTCGATCCGAGCACCGGATGTGTCAATCCGCCATGACCTTGATGATCGCGATCGCGCGCTCCTTCTTGAGCTCGAGGGTCGGGCCCGCAGTGGCGAGATCCTGGCCCGATGCGTCGGCGATCACGCGTACGTTCGGTCGGGTCGCGAAGGACATGTCGACCTCGGTGACGATGGCGCTCTCGCCGGTCGACAGCTTGACGATGGTCCCCACCGGGTAAGGGGCGATCGAGGCGACGAACGTGGTGACCAGTTCGAGCGAGAAATAGCGATCGCCGTTGCCCATCAGGAACTCGATCGCTTCGTGCGGGAGCAGGCGCTTTCGGTACGATCGATCCGACGTCATGGCGTCGTAAACATCGGCGATCGCGCCGACCTGGCCGTAGAGGTGGATGTCGGCCCCCTTGAGGCCCTTGGGATAGCCGGTGCCGTCATACCGCTCGTGGTGCTGCAGCACCACGATCTTGGCGTGGGCCGACAGTGTGAAGATCTCGCGCAGGATATCGAAGCCCGCCCGGGCGTGTTCCTTCATGCGATTGAACTCGAGCTCGGTGAGCTTGCCCGGCTTGTTCAGGATCTCGAGCGGGATCGTGGTCTTGCCGATGTCGTGGAGCATCAAGCCCATCGCCAGATCCCGGAGCTTGGACTCCGGCAGACCCAGCCTGTGGCCCAGGACCGTGCCCACCACGCACGAATTGACCGAGTGCGCGAACGTGTAATTGTCGTGGCTCTTGAGATCCGCAAGCTGGATCACGACGTCCTTGTTGTTGAGGATCGCCTCGACGATGTCGCGCGAGACCGATGCGATGGCATCGGTGTTGAAGCCGGGCTTGATCGCCCCGCTGGTGGCCCCGTTGAGCTGCGCCTGGATGTCCCCGAAACTCTTGTGGATGACCTGGATGGCCTCCTGGCGGAGTTCTTCCGGGATGACATCGTTGACCTCGATGTCGGGGACGCGCGGATCGCGAATATAGACGTGCGAGTAGTGCAGGTCCTTGAGGGCCCGTATGTACCGCTCCGAGAGTGTGGTGCCCTGACGCAACAGAACCCGGCCGTCGGCCGTGTAGATGTTCTTGCCCAGGACCATCCCGGTGTTGAGGTCATCGATGTGGATGGCGCGCAAGGTCTTTGTTCGTCTCGATCCACGCCCGGCAACGCAGCCGGAGTCGTGTTCGATTATACCCTCCGGTGCCCGCCGCTGTAACCCTACAACGTCGGCGCGACGTGGTGCGCGGCGCGAACAAAGGCGGACAGCTTCCGTTCGTCCTTGATTCGTGGCGCCGACTCCACCCCACTGGTTGCGTCCACTCCGAATGGCCGAACCAGTGCGATGGCCTCGGCGAGATTGGCCGGGGAGAGGCCGCCGCTCAGGAGCACGGGCTTGCCGCCGGCCGAGACCGCTGCTGCGGCCAGCTTCCAGCTACCCGGCAGGCCTTCTCCAGCTCGGCTCTCGAGGAGAAAGGCATCC
>JAJYIO010000331.1 GCA_021790035.1 bacterium
CCGGGCCAAGATGATGGTCGAGAACAAGCCCAAGATCACCTTTGCCGACGTCGCCGGCATCGAGGAGGCCAAATCCGAGCTCCAGGAGATCGTGGAGTTCCTCAAGAGCCCCGAGAAGTTCCAGGCGCTGGGTGCACGGATCCCCAAGGGCGTGCTGCTCGTGGGCGCCCCGGGCACCGGCAAGACCTTGCTGGCCAAGGCCATCGCGGGCGAGGCGGGCGTCCCGTTCTTCTCCATCTCGGGATCGGACTTCGTCGAGATGTTCGTGGGCGTCGGCGCCAGCCGCGTGCGAGATCTCTTCGATCAGGCCAAGAAGCACTCTCCGTGCATCGTCTTCGTGGACGAGATCGACGCGGTCGGACGCCAGCGCGGGGCGGGTCTCGGCGGCGGCCACGACGAGCGCGAGCAGACCCTCAACCAGCTCCTGGTCGAGATGGATGGCTTCGAGCCCAACGCCAGCGTCATCATCATCGCGGCCACCAACCGACCCGACATCCTGGACGCCGCCTTGATGCGTCCGGGCCGCTTCGATCGGCGGATCGTGGTCGACCAGCCCGATCTCAAGGGTCGCGAGGAGATCCTGCGCGTCCACGTCAAGAACAAGCCGCTGGCCTCCGATGTCGATCTTCTGGTGCTGGCGCGTCGCACTCCGGGATTCACCGGCGCAGACCTTCAGAACATGGCCAACGAGGCGGCCCTCCTTGCGGCTCGGATCAACCGCAAGGAGATCTCGATGGAAGACTTCGAGCATGCCATCGACAAGGTCGTCGCGGGCCCCGAGCGCAAGAGCCGCATCATCACCGACCACGAGAAGGAGATCATCGCATTCCACGAGGTCGGTCACGCCCTGTGCGCACGGGTCTTGCCGCACACGGATCCCGTCCACAAGGTCACGATCGTGTCGCGAGGGATGGCCCTGGGCCTCACCATGACCCTGCCCGAGGAAGACCGCGTGCTGACCAGCCGCAGCGAGCTTCTCGATCGCATCACGATGATGCTGGGCGGGCAGACGGCCGAGGCGATCAAGTTCAACGAGATCACCACCGGGGCGAGCAACGACCTGGAGCGTGCGACCGAGCTGGCACGCCGCATGGTCACCGAGTGGGGCATGAGCGACACCCTCGGTCCGCTGACCTTCGGCAAGCGCCACGAGCACGTGTTCCTCGGGCGGGACCTGGGCGAGGATCGCAATTACAGCGACTCCGTGGCCGCCCTCATCGACCAGGAGGTCCGTCACATCGTCGAGAACTGCTTCACCCGGGCCAAGCAGATCCTCACCGAGCAGCGCGACAAGCTCGAGCTGATCGCGACCGAGCTCATCAAGCGCGAGACCCTCGACGGCGAGGAATTCAACCGCCTCTTCGGCGGCCCGACCCTCTCCATGGAGCCCATCGGGGTCTAAACCGGGTCACCTTGACCCTCATCCATTCCGCCATGCTTCGTCAACCGCTGCAGTGCCTGCTCACGTACCCGCCGTGTACGCTGCGCGGGCGCTTCGCGGATTTCCTCGCCGGGCGGATGTCTTCCCGTCAAGGTGAACCTGTTCAGAAGCCCACGAGCTCCTGGTAGAGGCGGCTCAGGGCATTGATCGCGTCGTCTCTGTCGGGCCCGTCTAGCGGTCGAATCGCCGACGCCAAAGAATCGAGCAAGTTGCGCCATTCCGAGGCTGGCCCCGGAATACGCATCTCCTGGAACGATGCGGACTGGGAGACGGCCGCCTGGTGGTCGTCGTCGAAGGACCGCGGGCCCTCCCAGGGGATCGAGGAATCGTCGTAGGTCTCTGACAGCGTGCGAGGCCCCTTGGGTTCCCGCCCGAGCCGGCGATCGACGTGGGTGGTCAGCTCGCGCACCGGAATCTCGCGCAAAGGGCGCGCCTCGTCGCCGAGGTCGAAGTAGCCGGTCTCGACCACCCGTCGCTGCTCGGCGGCATCGGGAAGACGGGCGATCTGGGCGAGCTTGGTGATCTCGAAGTCCCGCTGCGGGAAGCTCTCCGGATCGATCCCCGATGCCTCGAGCATCTTGCCCACCTTGGCCAGCTGGAAGACGAACGACCGGCTGAACTGGAGCTGCTTGCTGGCGATGTACGCCTCGAAGCTGTCGAATCCCAGGGCCTTGAAGAGGAGCCGATCGCGGATGCGATGCACCAGGATGGCCAGCCTGGAAAGAGGTTCCTTGACGATCCCCAGCAGGCGATCGAGTTCGGAATCGGCCACCTGGGCCTCGGCCACATCGGCCTCCGAGGGGAGAACGTCAGGCGGCTCGAGATCCGCGGGCGAGACATCTTGCGGGAGGGTCGAGATCTGCGGGATCAAGCTCACGTCGTCCATCCGTCCAGTCTAGCGAGCCGATCGGTCCATGCGCAATCGGGCGGGAGGTCGAGAGCCCATCTAGAATGCCCGGAGGATCGTTTTAGCAAGGCTGTGATAAGGTAAGTTTTAACGGTGCTTTACCGGATCTGGCCCCAAACTGCCGACAAACCACCAGGCGTGTGAGTGTTCGAGGGGAGACGGTGAGAAAGAGGTTCCTGCTAACTGGCCTGGCGGCGATGAGCCTCCTGGTCAGCGCCGGATGTGGCGGCTCCTCGCCGACCGCGACCGCCCCGCTCACGGCGGTCCAGGCTCCCGTCGACCAGGTTCCCGCCGGGACCACGACCGAGCTCTTCACGAGCAACGTGATCTACCGGATCGATCCCAACATCGTCGTGAGCATGCCGGACATGAACGCCGACATCGAGGTCTTCGACCAGAACAAGCCGTACGTGCCACAGGACGTCGAGGACTACATGATCCAGGTGCACACGTGCCACCTGGGTATCGATCAGAATTCGATGTCCGCCTTGTTGAACAACTACGTGTTCAACTTCGCGGGCTGCCCGATCAGCAATCTCTCGGTCACTTGCCAGAACGGGACTATCGACATCAAGGCGACCCTCACCAAGCTCGGAATCCCGATCCCCACGGAACTCGAAGGCACCCTGGAGCCTAACGGCCAGGGCCAGATCGTCTTCCATCCAGATACCATCAAGTCGGCGGGCATCCCGGTCAAGGGTCTGATGGATCTGATCGGTATGGACGTGGCCAACCTCATCAACTCGGCCCCGGATCGGGGCGTCGAGATCCAGGGCGACGACATGATCATGTACGTCGATCGGATGCTGCCGCCCCCGGAGATCCGCGGGAAGGTCATGGGGGTCACCGTCACGCCCGGAGAGATCGTGATGGACTTCGATGACGGCGTGCATCGTCCACTCCCGCCCCTGCCCACGCCGGCGAAGAACTTCATGTTGATGTGGGGCGGCAACATCCTCATCAACAACACCCTGAATCTCGATGCCAAGTTCGAGATGATCGACGAGACCCCCGACGATCCGATGTACTACTACATGCCGGTGTACCGACAGGCGCTGCAGGCGGGATTCTCGGTCGACCGGGCCGATGGAGCGACGGTCGTTTACTTGCCCGACGTCACGGGCACCGCGGCGCCCTCCAATATCTTTACGCCCCAGCTTCCGATCGAGTAGGTCGCTTCCTGGAGAGCGCCGCCAGACTTCTGGCGGATGGCATCCTTCGCGGTGGAAGTTTTGCGATCTCGGGATGCAAGCCACGTAGCTGGGAACCGTCGGCTCCCTCGAGTCACTGCCCGAGTGCTGCCGCTGGAGGATCGCGGTTTCTGCCTGGCGACCAGAGGATCGTGCTGGAAGGGATAGTCGGCGGTCGCCGAGGGTATAACCCCGTGACCGAAGCGCCGAGGGATACGTTGGGTCTGATCGACTTTTTCCGAGGTCTCGTGGCTGGCGGTTCCAAGAAGAAGCGCGGCCGCAAGACCAAGAGCTCCGTCCGCCGTCGACGGAAGCTGGTTCGAGACACGCCAGCGACGGCGAGCAATGGACGCCCGTCCGGGCCGGAACCGGCTCGGAGGCGCCCGGTCGAGCCGGCCGGTTCGAAGGGCGTCATCGCAGAGCCG
>JAJYIO010000332.1 GCA_021790035.1 bacterium
GCGGTAGATCAGGTATACGTGGTCGGCCCCCATACGCAGCGCGGTGCGGGCGGCATCCATGGCGACGTTGCCGCCGCCGACGACCGCCACGTTGCGTCCCCGCTTGATGGGCGTGCTGTACTCGGGGAACTTGAAGGCCTTCATGAGATTGACCCGGGTCAGGTACTCGTTGGCCGAATAGACGCCCGCGAGGTTCTCGCCGGGGATGTTCATGAACTGGGGCAGGCCGGCGCCGGTGCCGATGTAGATGGCCTCGTAGCCATCGGCGAAGAGGTCGGCGATCGTCTGGCCAGAGCCGATCAGGTGGTCGTACTTGAACTCGACGCCGAGTCGTTCGAGTGCGGCGACCTCGCTGTATACGATCTCCTTGGGCAGGCGGAACTCGGGGATGCCGTATACCAGCACCCCGCCCGGCCGGTGGAAGGCCTCGAAGACCGTGACACCGTAGCCGAGCTTGATGAGGTCGGCGGCGCATGTCAGGCCCGACGGCCCCGAGCCGATGACGGCCACGCGCTGACCGACGCTGGGCGCCTTGACCGGCGGCGGGACGTTGCCCTTGCGGATCTGGTCGGCTTCCCAGTCGGCGACGAACCGCTCGATGCGGCCGACCGACACGGCATCACCGGCCTTGCCGACCGAACACTTCATCTGGCACTGCTCCTCTTGCGGGCAGACCCGACCGGTAACTCGAGGCAGGGCGTTCTTGTCGTGGAGGATGTCCGCGGCGCCCTGGAGGTCGCCCGCGGCGACGCGGGCGATGAAGGCGGGGACGTCGACTCCGACCGGACAGTTATGGACGCACTGGCGGGCCGGGCAGGCGATGCAGCGGTCGGCCTCGGCCCTGGCGGCCTCGGCGATGTAGCCGAGTGCCACCTCGTCGAAGTTGGCCCGGCGCTCCGCCGCGTCCTGTTCGGGCATGGGGACAGCTTCGCGGATGAGCGTCTTCCTGACGGGCTTAACGGACATTCGCGGCCTCCTCGTGGGCTGAGATCAGGCGGGCGAGCGCCTCTTGCTCCTCGAGCTTGTAGGTCCTCAAGCGCTCGGTGAGCTCGGCGAAATCGACGCGATTACCGTCGAACTCGGGGCCCTCGTAGCAGGTGAACCGGGTCTTCTCGCCTTCCTTGACCCGGCAGCCTCCGCACATGCCCATCCCGCACACCATGATGGGGTTGAGGCTCACGACGCAGGGCGTTCCGGACTCCCTGGTGACGCCCGCGACGGCGCGCATCATCGGGACGGGTCCGATGGCGATGACGCGGTCGACCTGACGACTGGCGAGTACGTCTTTGAGCGCGTCCGTGACGAAACCCTTGCGGCCGCCCGAGCCGTCATCGGTCATCTCGAAGATCTCGTGCGTTACCGAGCGCATGCGCTCGCGCCAGAACAGTATGTCGATCGAGCGGGCGCCGGTTATTCCAACGACGTGATTTCCTGCGGCCTTGAGCTCGCGAGTGATCGGGAAGATGGGGGCGACTCCGACGCCTCCCCCCATCACCACGACGGTTCCGAAATTCTCGATCTCGGATGGCCGGCCCAGGGGGCCGTGGACGTGAGCGATGGCATCGCCCACCTGCAAGGCCCCGAGCTCGCGGGTGCTCTTGCCGACCTCCTGATAGACGATCGTGATCGTGCCCGCTTCGCGGTCGAAATCGGCGATCGTCATCGGGATGCGCTCGCTGAACTCGTGGACCAGCACGATGAGGAACTGCCCGGCCCGGGCGAACCGGGCGATGTGGGGTGCGTGGAGCACCATCTGGCCGATGGCAGGGGCCAGTTGCTCCTTTTCTAGAATGCGGATCACCAACTGCCTCCCATTATCGGTTTGAAAAAGAGGGTCGCTCTGTCAAATGAGGGTACCTGTATATATTGTGCCCACGAATCTGAAAAAGGGCTCATCAGGACATCTCCTGACGAGCCCGCGAGCTGGATCCAGGATAGAGCAGACGATCAGGCTGGCGCCAGCTCTCCCGTTGCGGCGTCGAGCTTCTCTCGGGCGCTCTGCTTCACCTTGGCCAGGTAGACGCCCATGGGCCGGTAGGCCATGTGCGACCACTTGCCGAAGGGAACCTGGATGACGAGGAAGGGAGCCACGACCGCCAAGTGGATCACGTAGGTGACGTAGGTCGCCATGGGCAGACCCGACAGCCGGAAGATGTGCACCAGGATCCCGGTGAGCGCGACCGAGAACAGGAGCACCAGGAACGCCCAGTCGCTCGGGGTGGAGTACTTGTGGATCGGATCCGACTTGCGCAGGCGGCCGAGGAGGAAGCTGCCGCCGTGCCACATGAGCATGACCGTCGCGTAGTAGCCCAGCAGGCGCGTCCAGTGGAACCAGGGGCGGATCGCATCGGTCTGGAACTGCGGGAGGGCGCCCTCGACCAGGATCATCATGCTGAGGTAGCCGGTAACGAGGAAGAAGTGCCTGACCCAGCGGGTGCTCTTCATCCAGGCGAGGCGAGAAGCCAGGCTCTTGTCCGCCGGCTCGGAATCGGCATCGCACTTGAGCCACTTCTTCTGCGTAAAGAAGTGCAGGGGCAAGGTGAGGAACTCGCGCACGAGCAGGGCGAAGGGGACCGGATGGTCGGAGTCCGAGCGCAGGATCCACGCTGACATTCTCACGACGTTGCTCAGCAAGAGCACAGCCAGGATGACGAAGCCGATCCGGTCGACGAGCTCGATCGACTCCACCGGCGCGAACGTGTCGAGAGCCACGTGATCCGTGACGATGGGCCCGTGGAGGAAGTAAAAGGCCAGGATCACGGCAAGCGACGTCAGCGCCATTGCCGTGAGCTGGAATGCGGGTGATCTGTAAAACCATCTGCCAAGCCCGGTCCAGTCGTACTGGCCGGTCAGATATCGCCGGACTGCCATCATGCTCTCACCCGGGTCGGCATCGCGGGGGCACGTCTCGGAGCAGTCTCCGCAGTAATAACATAGCCAGGGCTCGACCGAACCCCGTAGTTTATCCGCCATTCCCGCCTGAACGAAGTGGATGATCCGGCGCGGGAAGACCTCGTTGTCGGTCGACTGGGGACAGGTGGCAGTACAGTTGCCACAGTTCATGCAGGCGGTCACGCCTACCGCACCGAACTTCTCGAGCTCTCGGTGCAGGCCGGGGTCAATGCGAGCCATGGGGCAGCTCTCCTTGCGATCAGTGCTTGAGTTCGTACGGGAAGTAGTCCTCGGCGCGGCTCTTGGGCCGTTCCTCGATGAGGCCGTATCGGCGCATGCCCATGACCCAGATCGTCACCTCGTCACTCGGCTGGCCGAGCGCGGCGGCGAGTTCGGGCAGGGTCATGGGGCCGTCTTTGAGGACCTCGATGATGCGCTGGCGCCAGATGAACTCATCGCGCATGACCTCGGCGCGATCGCGCCGGAGCCGGTGGGGGCCGGTCAGGTCTTCAGGCATGGACCAGATCCTTCATCATGGCGTCGATCGCCGCCGTCACCTGGGCGCCGGTGACGCCGTCGACGCCTATCGCCTCGTTTGGGCATACCGGAACGCAGCCGCCGCAGCCCTTGCAGATCTCCGGGGAGATGGCCGCCGCCTGGCGGCCGTCCACCGCTTGCTTCGTGATGGCGCCCTCGTAAGGGCAGGCGCTGAAGCAGTTGTCGCACAGGGTGCACTTGCTGGCATCGACCTTGGCCACCAGCGGCGGCAAGTCGATGAAGCCCTTCAAGAGGAGCGCCGCGCTCTTGGAGACCGCCGCCAGGGAGGACGCCACCGCCTCGGCGACGGTCTTGGGTCCCTGCGAGGCCCCGGCGATGAACACGCCGTCGACCACGGTCTCCACCGGCCGGAGCTTGACGTGGATCTCGTTGAAGAAGCCGCCCTTGCTCAGAGGAAGTCGCAGGATATCCTGCAACCTGGACCGCTCGCGAGGCACCATTCCGGTCACGAGGACCACGAGATCCGCCGGGACCTCGGCCTCCTCGCCGCCGGCGAGGTCGTCCCTGATCTT
>JAJYIO010000333.1 GCA_021790035.1 bacterium
TTTGCGATCTGGGTGAGTACCTCGAGGCCGAGGGCGGTTTCATCCTGGCCACGACGGATCCGACCAACCTGCGCCTGCTGGCCGAGTTCGGCGTGCCGTTCATTGAAGAGGATCACGATCGAGCGGCCATCTCGGGATTCTATGACGAGCTGATCCGCAAGCAGCGACCGGCGCTGGCCTGCGGAGCCACTCCCGATGCCCGCAGCCTCATCGGCGTGCCGCTGGTGACCGAGAAGCGCCTCATCGGCGTGGTGGTATTCTTCCGGCACGAGCGCCTCGATGCCTTCATCGCAGAGGATATTCCCCTGCTTTCGGTGGTCGCCCAGCCGCTGGCCATTCACCTGGAGAACGTCGATTTTGCTCGCGTGACGAGTGCCCGTCGAGCGGAGCTCGAGGCCATCCTGTCCTCGATGGAGGATGGTCTGCTGGTGGTGGATCGGATGGGGGAGGTGCTGTCCTTCAACAACTCGCTGGAACGCCTCTCGCGCTACTCGGCAGCCGAGCTTTACGGCCTCTCGTGGGAGGATCTGCTGACCACGAGTTCGACCCGCCTCGAGACCTTTCGCGCCTTCAACCGCTCCCTGCGCGTGGGCGAAGTTTTTTCCGCCCGCTGCCCGGGCTCGCTCAAGACGAACGAAGGCCAGGAGATCCCGGTTTCGGTCAACTTCAACACCATCGTGGAGGACAAGGGCTCGATCACCGGCGGGGTCCTCTCCATCCGGGACGTGACGTTCGAGACCCAGGTCGATCGCATGAAGGATGAATTCATCGCGAACGTCAGTCATGAACTCAAGACACCGATCACGACGATCAGTGGCTTCTTGCAGATGATGCTGGGGCGGGAAATGCCGCGGAGCGAGATGGTCCCGCTCCTTGATGTCCTCAAGGGCGAGACCGATCGCCTCCACCGGCTCATCAACGCCCTCCTCGAGCTGTCCAAGATCCAGGCCGGTCGGATACGGCTGACGCCCAGCAAGTTCCGGCTCGAGCTTCTCTTGAAGAAGAGTGCGCGACCGCTGATGGTGCGCCACCAGGACAGCCACCGCTTCGTCCTCGAGGTCAAGCCAGCCCGCGGAATGATTCTGGCCGATCACGACCGCCTGATGCAGGTGATGGTCAATCTGGTCAGCAACGCAGTCAAATACTCGCCCGACGGCGGGGAGATCCGGATCAGCGCAGACCGCCGAGACGACTGGTGGCACATCGCCGTCACGGACGCTGGGATCGGCATCCCGTCCGATGCGCTCGGCCAGCTCTTCACACGGTTCTATCGGGTCAACGAAAACCAGACGTCCGGATCGGGGCTCGGCCTCTTCATCACCAAGGAGATCGTGGAGCGCCACGGGGGACACCTCGAGGTCGAGAGCGTCGAGGGGAAGGGCAGCACATTCACCGTGCACCTGCCCGCCAAGGGCCCGACCGAGATTCCGAGGTAAGGATCGGACGGACGGCGCCTGGATCCTTGTCGACTGGGGCCCTCCTTGACCTAGGCCTCGCGCCATTGTAAGGTCCCTCGAGCAGGAGCCAGTAGCTCAGCCGGTAGAGCAACGGACTTTTAATCCGTGGGTCCCGGGTTCGATTCCCGGCTGGCTCACTCGATTTCAGCGATCGGCGGATCGTCCGGTCGAAGGTTGGGAGGGGCTTCGGACCCTCTCGGGTCTGGCAGTTCCTTTGCACGCTTCTTCTCCAGCGGCTTGATGCTGTGATATACGGGCAGGTCATCGGGCATCGTGCCGCCGATACCCCTGATCGCCTTTCGGACCTTCCTGCCGACTTCCAGATGGGCCTGGTTGGCCTTGTCTGTCACGCGGGTGGCGGCACCGCCGACCCAGAGCAATCCGTCCATGTAGGCGGCTACCAGCCAAAGCGGCACGAGCAGGCCCCGGGGATTCAAGCCCAGCAGCCATTTCAAGAACGAGCGGTAGAGGACCTGGTACGACAGCTGGTATCGTGAGGCAAGAGGCGGTTTCCGTCGGCACGTCTCCCTGCAAAGAGTCTTGTGCCGGGGGGGAAGCTCCTCGATCATCTCAGCACATCTCCATGTTGACAAGCTGGGACATGCTCTGGCTCGTCCTGGATCAGCCCGCCATGCGCTCATGCGTCAGCCGTGCGTAACTCTTGAATTTGAGGAATCCGAGGAAATCACGCGGGTCGAGTGGCACTTCGTCGTCGTCAAACACAGGCGCCAGAAGTTTCGTTGCCGCTGTAACGGCTGCGTGAAGACGGCCCCGGGCCCCCTCGAGCTCCAAGAGGGCGGCCGGTATTCGGTCGGGTTCGCTGTCGGCGTTGCCGCCGACAAGTACCTTGCCCACATCCCCCTGGAGCGGCAGGCGCAGCTGGCCAGCCACGAGGGCCTGCGACATGAGTGGGCGCAACGGGCCATCGTTCCGAATACCTGCTGAACGGTTACCAGAGATTTACCAGCTTGCCCGCGTACACCCCCGGTGCTGGCTCACGTTGACAACCGCGGTCAGCCTCCGCTAGAATCCTTCAACTCTCGGGGTTGTAGCTCAGTTGGTAGAGCGCTTGAATGGCATTCAAGAGGTCAGGGGTTCGATTCCCCTCAGCTCCACTTCCCTAAGATCAAGCCCCCGACTCGCTTTCGGGGGCTTCGCGTTTGGTAGGTTTTCCCCCTCGATCTCGAGAATTTTGCCTAACTGCTGCCTAACTCCTGGACGACGGCGGAAAATGGCCGTCCTACTTGCAACTGCCTTGCCCACCCGGTGCAGGTCGGCTTGCCTGGGCGAACCGAAGGCGATGCCAAACTCCTTCAAGAACTGAGTAGGATTCCACGTTTCACCAGCGGCCAGGTGCGCCAATGCCGAATGGCCAGTCGTCGCCGCTGCCTATTTCCCGTCCATCTTGTTGAAGAGGCCGTCCAGCTTGTCCACTGCCTGGGCTTGCAAGGTCGGCAGCAGGTGACCGTACATCCCGAAGGTCACGCCGACCGACGAATGCCCCATGCGCTCTTGCAAGACCTTGGCATTGGGCTCGACTGAAAGCATCAAGGTCGCCGCCGTATGGCGAAGGTCATGAAACCGAATATGGGGCAGCCCTGCCTTCTTGAGCAGTGGCTCGAACGATCGCTGGCGCAGGTTGCTCTTGCGGATAGGCCCACCTCCGGTGTCGCAAAACACCCAGGGGCCGGTGTGGCCTTCGACTGCCATGCGCTCGCGGTGGGCGGTCAGTGCGGCGATCGCAACCTTGGGCAGAACGACCGTCCTGCGTCCTGCCGCTGATTTCGGCTCGCCAAGTGAGACATACCCCCGGTGCTCGAGCAGCGCTTGCACTACAGTGATGGTCCCCAGGCCGAGATTGACGTTTTCCCAGTGCAGGCCCAGAAGCTCACCCTGGCGCAGGCCTGTCGTGACGGCCACGACGTACAGCGCCTCCAGGCGATCGCCCTTGGCCGCTGTCAGCAATTGCTCGACCTGCTTCTCGTTAAGAAATTTTGCTTCCTTCTTGGGAACCCGCGGCTTGTCCACGACCACGCACGGATTGCGGAGGATCTCGCCGCGCTTTTCGGCCTGACCAAGGGCGCGATTGAGTACCGCATGGGCCAAGCGTTGCATGCGTGGGGACACACCGTCCTTGGCCATCATCGCGTAAAGGCGATCGACGTGGGCTGGCAGTACCTGGGCGAGCTGGAGCCTCCCGATCCTCGGAATGAGGTGGACCCGGACCATGCTTTCGTAGCACAAGTACGTGGAACGGCGGACCGAGCGCTCGACCGAATCCTGGATCCACCTGGTCAGGTACTCGGCGACCGTTTCCTTTTCCGGCCGGATGATGAGGTTGCTTCGGGCATAGATCCGAATTTCCTCGAGCTTATCCAGCACCTCCTTCTTGGTTGCACCAGAAACGGAGCGCCGATCGCGTTTCCCAACCGCGTCGAGGCCAAGGTCCAGAGTTCCAACCCAGCGGCCATCCGACCGCTGGTAAACACTGCCCTCGCCTCGAC
>JAJYIO010000334.1:0-285 GCA_021790035.1 bacterium
CCAGGACCGCGACGAGGGGCAGGATGGCGGCCGCATATCGCACGAGAATGGCAGCGGCTATCGTGACCGCGACGGGCGCCAGCCGGACCGCCGAGGGCCGCTCGAGGTAGCGTTGCTGCAGCCACCACGCCGCCACGAAGACCAGGGCGAACGGCAGGTCCGACATCGTGGTGGCGCCGAGGTCCGAGTACATCGGATTGAGAGCGGCCATCGCGACCCCGAACACGGCGAACCACGGGGAGATCTTCAAGCGGCGGGTTATGAATAGATAAGCCAGTCCGAGGA
>JAJYIO010000334.1:295-3961 GCA_021790035.1 bacterium
CCTGCATGGCCGCGATCTGGTGTGCCAGCGGGGGCGGAAAGAGCCTGAAGAACAACGACAAGTAGGCAGGGAAACCGATGGGGAACCGATCGGCAGGCAAGGGGAAGGGCGACCACGGAATGATATATCCCCTCCCCTGTGCCAAAACCTTGCCAAAGGCGATATAGGAGGCGTCGTCGTTGTACATCCCCGGGAAACCGAAGATCGTGTTCTCCCAGGACCACCGGATCGCCAACGCGAGGACCCCGAGCAGAAGAACGCGAGGGAGCCATCTAAGAAGCTGACTGCCTCGCCTTGGGGATGCCTGCTCTCGGACACCAAGTGCAGGTGTGGCGGCGGAATGGACGTTGTGCATCTGGA
Organism: bacterium; assembly: GCA_021790035.1. Taxonomy (GTDB): domain Bacteria; phylum Cyanobacteriota; class Sericytochromatia; order S15B-MN24; family VGJW01; genus JAJXWQ01. Next base: position 656 of record JAJYIO010000334.1, read on the forward strand.
GCATTGTAGATCAGGCGATGGGCGGCGCGCCTCCCATCCACGGCCCCTCGCTCCCGATCCGGAGGTAGCGCAGGTCCGCTCCTCCCCCCGGGTGGTCGACCGGCCGGGACGGCCCAGCTAAAATGTAACCCGTATGCAGAGCCCCGCCAGCTGGATCGAGCGTTCCCCACTTGCCGTGAACCCGGGACTGGTGCCCTGGGTTCGTCGCAACGCGGACCTCGCCGTTGTCACAACGGTCGCGCTCCTTGCGGGCCTCATCGCCCTGGTGTCGTGGGGCGGCATCCTGGGGAGGCTCCTTCCCTACGATGATTCGCTCTATTACGCGGCGATGGCACGTTCGATCGCCGAGGGGCACGGTCCATTCGTCCAGGGGGCGTCGGGCGCCATCGTGGGTTGCAGGTTTCCCCCGGGGTTTTCCTTACTCCTGGCGCCCATGTGGTGGCTGGCCCGCACCCCTTCGGGGGCCCTCTGGCTTTTCCAGATCGCGGTCGTGACGTCCATGGTGTTTTTTTTCGTCTTGGCCTACTGGCTGCTGACCCGCAGGTGGGGGATCAGCAGGCTGGCAGCAGGCCTGGCTGTGGGGCTGGCCGTTTTCAACCCGGTCTCTCTGCTCGTCTCGAGCTCTTTGATGTCGGATTTCACCGGCGCTCTGGCGGCGCTGGTACTCCTCGCGCTGGCCGATCGGTTGCGTCCTGGAACGCCTGGCGTCCGCGGTCTCCAGCTTGGCCTTCTCGGTGCCGCCTGCCTCCTCATCCGGTTTGCGACTGCCCCGGCGGTGGTGGTTGCGGGTTGGTTGATGTTTCGGCGGGGCGGCCTGCGGACGCTAGGGGCGTTTGCCGCCGGGGTGGTCGCGCCGATCTTGCTGTGGGAGCTTTATGCCCTGCGAGTTCCCGGCCCGGGCTACCTCGATGACCTCAGGACCAATCTTTCGCTGGATCCAGAGGCGACCGGCCTCGTTCCGCTCGCCTTCGCGACGGCGCGCAGGGCCCTTTTTGGCGGTCTGCCGGCCTGGGTCCCCCCCCTCTCCGGGCTGTCTGGGGTCGGGATACTCGGGAGACTGGCTCCGGGCACGGTAGCTTTTGGAGGACTGTCGCAGCCGCGAATCGGCGTCATGGAGGTGGCGGGCGATCTTCTCCTCGCTGCCGGGCTCGTGCGGGGAGCCAGGGAGCCTCGCGCTCGAGCTATGACCGCTTACGTCGCCTTGACGGCCGCAGTCATTCCGGCCTGGTGCTGGGGTTTCGGGATCTTCGGCTGGTGGATCCCGGCGCGCATTCTCGTGCCAGCGGCACCGCTGTGGCTCGGGCTGTCCTTGGACTGGTTGATCGGGTCGGTCAACCGAATGGCACGGCGGTTGGTGCAAATCGCTGGAAACGGGCGTGAATCCTTCCAAGCGCTCGCAGGTGGTTGGCCCGGGGTGGTCGTCGGCCTTGCCCTGGCCACCAGTGCCGTACCCCCGGTATACGGATTCCTGAAACACTACACGAGCATGGGGCTGTTCCTCTTCAGAGGCGCCCAGGAGCCGCAGCAGATCGGACAGGTTCTGGCCCGGATACCAGAGCGCGAACCCGTCGGAGCGACCTACCCGCTCCTGGCCTACTTTTACTCGGGCCGCCGCTACCTGTGGGTCGACACCACGACCGTGGGCGGCTATCTCAAGGCTCGCCACCTGGGGGTGAGGTTCATCTGGGTCATGCCCAAAGGGGATGCTTTTATGAATCTTACCTACCGTGCGCTGGGCAAGCTGCTCGCCGAGGGGAGACCCGCAGCGTCCGTCGTGTTTCGGACGCATGTTGGACACGCGGTCGTCTATTTGGGGGCCAACGCCCGCCCGAAGACGCCGCCGGGGGGAGCGGCATCGGCGGGGCCACCCCCGGTTGCAATTTTTCTCCCGGCGAAAGCCACCGGCGGTTAGCTTGAGGTGGGGGGAGGACGCCCGGCAGGCGCCACCGGCTGCCGACCGGTAGAGCGCACCCGACTTTGCTCACTTCTCCATCAGCCGCCGGTCGGGCGATGGCTTCCTCGACTCCCCTCAACCTCTTCTCTTTCAAGGCCCTGAAGGTCTGGCGTAGGGCAATGTGGGCGATGCCGACGGCGCTCGAAAGGCATGGACGAAGCTCCACACGCAGGTTCATGAAGTGGCTGACCGAGCGTCGCGTGGCCGGGGCAAAAAGGGATCACGGGCACCGGGTTGGCCGGGCCCAGGTCGGCGGCGGGGGAAGTTTGTGCGCACCCTGCCGTTGCTGCCAAGCGGGGGGGCCCTGCCGTGTCAGGAGAAGCTGGTAAGATGCTGGCATGCCCGCCGAGATCTTGGGCCTCCTTGGGCCCGGTACACAGATCGCCGTTCCGTTGGTCGTAGCGATCCTCAAGGACCTGGCCGTTGGCGCGGTCGGGGTCGAGCTTTGCGACCGGCTCAATGGGCACGCCTGGGCCGCCTCGCTACGCCACCATCTCGGGTGCGCCGAGGCCCCGATGCCCGCCCACTCGCAGCATCCCGCTGGCCGCCCTTCCGAGCCCACGGCCGAGATCGAGGCGATCGCCGAGGCCGTCAAAGCCGTCGCGGACCGAGATCTGGGACCGCGATCGGCGTTCTTGAGAGCGGCTGAATCCATCCTCGAAGTGGCGACCGTTGAAAGGTGGTTCCGGGAGAACGAGGCAAAGAGAAGGCTCGAGAATACCGGGTGGATTGCCGAGGACGGCACCTTCAGGCCTTGGACCTCTCGCCCCTGGTTCAGTGCCTTCGATCTCAGTACCAAGTGGGGGCGGTTCCTCCTACTGGGCCTCGCTGCGGCGTGGAGCCTCCCGCAGCCCTACCAGAACGGCGAGGCTTTGTGCCTCTTCCTGGCCGACCGTTACAGTGGATGCACCGATCTCGATCTGAACCTGCGAGACCTGAGGGGACGACTGCGCCGCTTCAAAGAGGCCCCTGGGCACCTCGAGCGAGCCTTCGACCCTCTGGCCGAGAGGGAGATCCGCCGCCGTTCAGCGGCAGAGGCGGGGCTTCTTGGTGCCAGCGACCTGGTGACGGTTCGGGAGTACGCGCAGCTCATACCCCTGCTAGAGCAGGCCGAACTCCAGGGCTCCCTTCCTCAAAACCTCATCGATACTTTGTCCGCAGGACGCGTGAGATCGGTCGGGGCTATGCTCTCCCCGCCGTTCGGATGGCCGGGCGAACGGCCCTCGAGCGAGCCAGAGGCCGATCCTTACTATGACTTCCTCGAGGGATTCGCGGCCCTCGAGAAAAGCTTCGACGACATCGAGGACATCACGCTTGGCGCGGGCGGCGATCTCCCACTCGAGGCGGTCCTG
>JAJYIO010000335.1 GCA_021790035.1 bacterium
ACTCGAGGGAGTTTTAGCCGATCCTCCCGCCGATCCTTCTTATTTCTGGGTTAAGTTCCGCTCGGATGCCGGTTAACTCGAATCTGGCGACCGATCCTGGCCCCTGCAAGATCACGCTCCCGGAAGGAGAGTCCGGGAGCGTGGAGAGAGCCAACCATCCAGCATGGAGCGCCAGGGCCCCAGGAATGGGGGCGAAGGACGGCTACTTGGCGGCGGCGGCGACCGGCTTGGCGCCGAGTTCGCGCCCACCGTCGTGCGCCCACTTCTCGAGCATGTCGGTGGTGACGGATTTGGGCCGCTCGAGGGCATAGCCGAGGGCGCGGTCCCAGGTGATGTTGGCCATGACTCCCAGCGCCCGGCCGACTCCGAAGAGCACCGTATAGAAGTCCCATTCCTTGACGCCGTAGTACCACTGGATGACGCCCGACTGGGCATCGACGTTGGGCCAGGGATTCTTGGCCTTGCCGTGCTCGGCCAGAACGCCGGGGGCGACCTCGAAGATGAGCGAGACGAGCTTGAAGAGAGGATCGTCCTTGAGGCCCGGGGTCTTGAGGCAGAACTCGCGCTGGGCCATGTAGCGCGGATCGGTCTTGCGCAGGACCGCGTGGCCGTAGCCCGGCACGACCTGGCCGGCGTTGAGGGTCTCCCAGAGGGCCAGACGGATCATCTCCTTGGTGGGCTCGACGTCCTTGCAGTACTTCTCCTGGAACTTGAGAGTCCAGTCGAGCACTTCCTGGTTGGCGAGGCCATGCAACGGGCCCGCCAGCCCGTTGAGGCCGGCCGAATAGGAATAGTAGGGATCCGAGAGAGCCGAGTGAACCAGGTGGGTGGTGTGAGCGGAGACGTTACCGGACTCGTGGTCGGAGTGGAGGACGAAGTACATCCGGGCCACGTCCTTGTACTGCTCCGTCTGCCCGATCATCCGGGCGAAATTGGCGCCCATGTCGAGGCTGGGATCGATGGCCACCTGCTTGTCATCGCGGTACTTGAGGTTGTAGATGAAGGCGGCGATGACGGGAATGCGAGCGACCAGGTCGTAAGCATCCTCGTAGACGTACTCCCACGCTGATGTCTTGTTGACCTTGTGATAATTGTGGGCGAACTTGGAATCCTTTTGAAGGGCCAGCATCGCGACGGAAAGCATCGCCATCGGGTGGCTGTCACGAGGCATGGCGCGCAGGACGTCGAAGACGTGCTGCGGCACCTGCTGGCGGACCTTCCACTCCTTGAGGACTTCGTCGACCTGGGTCTGCGTCGGGATCTCGCCGGTCAGGAGGAAGAACCAGAAGGACTCGACCGTGGGGTAGTCCGAACCGGGGGCCTTTGGCAGGGCCGCGAAGGTCTCGGGAATGGTCTTGCCCCGGAAGCGAATCCCCTCTTGCGGGTCGAGATAGGAGATGTCCGTCACGAGACAGCGCACGTCGCGGGCGCCGCCGATGGCCTGATCGATCGTCACCTGGTCGATGACGACCTTGCCGAATTCCTCCACGAGGCGCTTGGTCCGGGGGCGCGCCTCGTCAATCTTGCGTTGAAGAGTCTCCTTCAATGCCATTCGCCGCTCTCCTTCTTTGGCTGGCGGCCACCGGCCATCATTGGCTGGCGGCGCATGGTTACGATTAATGCGCTTTTGCGCAACAAACGGGACAGCAGAGATTGCCGATCTTCCTCACCGCCTTGCGCACGCTGGGAAAGGCTATCCCGGGCACCCTCGAAAGGACGCCCGGGAGGCACCCGACAGTCTGCGGAACGGAACTAGTCCTCGACGATCTCGACCTTTTCCATCACGGCTCCCGCCTTCATCGCGAGGACGATCTCCATGCCCTCGGTGACCTGGCCGAAGACCGTGTGGCGGCCATCGAGGTGCGGCTGCGGCTCGTGGACGATGAAGAACTGCGAACCGCCGGTATTCTTGCCGGCGTGCGCCATGGACAGGGCGCCGACGACGTGCTTGTGGGGATTGCCGTCGGTCTCGCAGTCGATCGTGTAGCCAGGGCCGCCGGTGCCGTCACCCTTGGGGCAACCTCCCTGCGAGACGAATCCCGGAATGACGCGATGGAAGATAAGACCGTCATAGAAGCCGTTCTTGGCGAGCTTGACGAAATTGGCGACGGTTCCGGGAGCTTCCTCCTCGAAGAGGTCGACGGCGATGTCGCCGGACGGGGTGGTGATGACTGCGTGCTTCACTTAACTTGCAACTCCTTGTATCTCGAGCTTGTTTACCACGTCCGTCACCCCCCAGGTGAACCAGGCGTCGGCTTCTGCCTGGCGCCGCTCCTCCGCGCTGCGCGCCGTACCCACGAGGGTGACGACGCTGCCGAGCGACTTGACCCCGATCCGATTGGCGTCCACCAGGATATCGAGTTCGTGCGCGACGCGGATCGCATCGACGATCTCGGCGTCGCAATCGTCCTCGGCGGGTTGTACCACCAGGTGATTGCGGACATCCTCCACGCCAGCCGTCCACCACGTCAAAAGGCCCGCCAGGCGCTTCTTGGCCAGGGCATCGACCGTGCCGGTGAGCGTCACTACCGCCCCTTCGACCACCGGGGTGATCTGGCGCTCATCCAGGCTGTGGTCCTGCTCCAGGGCGTCCATCAAATGCGCGAGGATCTCGGCGTCCGAGCGCCGAGGTATGGCCCGGAGCTTGAGCTCGTTGACCACGATCTTGACCCCCTCGATTGCACGCGCCAGGCGCTCGGGCACCATCTTCTGCGGGATTTCGTCGACTTCGCCGGCCAGCACGACCTGCCCTTCGCTGCAGATCGCCTTGATCGGTCCTTCCTTGCCGGCTCTGACCCGGGGATCGCAGGTCAGGGCCGCGTGCACGTGGTCCAAGATTTCAGCGTCCGTCGCCATAGACGTACCTCCGCCATGTCGCTGGGGCCCCCGCTTGAGAATCCGGATGTGCCGCTAATCCTCGGGGTTGGGATTGAGTGGCCGAAACTGGCGAATCTTGGAGCCCTTGGCCGTGGACTTGTCGGGCGGCGAGGCGGGCTTGCGATTGAAGATCTCGGCAAAGCGCCGCTCGGCATCCGAAACCATCCGCGCAAACGCCGCGAAATCCTCGACGCTGAAGTAGAGGGCAGCTTGATAGGCGTTGACGACGACCTTGTTCTCGCCCTCGACGAACCAGACGGTTCCGAAGTCGCATTCTCCGAGCGTCCGGAAGTTGTTGGCGTCCACGAGCTTCTCCTCTTGAGGGGATGAATGGTCATTCTAGCACGGGCAGGCCGAGAGATCGGCTGGGAGCGCTCGAGGTCACCGCCGGCGTCAACCTTCGATCAGAACCTTGATGTTGCCCACCTTGCGCAGCACGCGAGCGGTGGTGATGCCGTTGGTCTGCAGGAACTGCAGATCGAGCGTCGAGCCCGCGATGCGCAGAGACTCCATCCGCACCTCGGATAGCCAGGACGGGAGCTGTGGCTCGATGATGTGCACCGCGTTGCCCGGGCCGTCCGGGGCCAGGCCCAGGGCCGCCTGCAAGAGCATGAACGTCGCGCCCGCGGCCCACGCCTGCGGAGAGCACGCGACCGGATACGGGACCGGGCGATCCAGATCCCCCACGCGAGCAAAGCCGCAGAATAGCTCGGGTAGCCGGTAGTACTCGAAGTGGAGCGCCGCGTGGAACAGCGCGTCGAAGATCCGCATGCTCTCGCCCTTGTGGCCGACTCGGGCCAGGCCCATGGCGATGAGGGCGTTGTCGTGCGGCCAGACGGTGCCGTTGTGATAGGAAAGAGGGTTGTAGACGGGACTGCTCGACGCCATCGTCCGGATGCCCCAGCCGCTGAACATGTCGTCGGCCAGCAGGGCCGAAGCCACCAGATGGGCCCGCTCCGGAGGCACGATGCCGCTCCACAGGCAATGGCCCGGATTGGAGGTCCGGGTCCGGACCGGCCGCTTGTCGGCGTCGAGTGCCATGACGTAGAACCCCATCTCCTCGTCCCAGAAG
>JAJYIO010000336.1 GCA_021790035.1 bacterium
CGCCCCCTGCCGAGCGGGGCTACGCAGCAGCTTGCCCGCAGCGGGGGGTAGTTTGCGGGGGGCCAGGCCCCCTGCAAGTCCCTGCCCCGAAGGGGAGGTTTCCCCCTGCCGAGCGGGGCTACGCAGCAGCTTGCCCGCAGCGGGGGGCGAGTTTGAGAGGGGCGAAGGGCCCCTCTCAAGCCACTGCCGGCGCAGCCGGAGAGGAGAGTTTCTTGTGAGTCGCCCACCGGCTGCGGCGACAATCTCGAACCAAGCGAGGCCCGAAGCGCCAGGCCACGAAGTGGTTTTCGGTCGCAAGAGAGTGCGAGCGCGGCTCGCACCGGCGGCACCGCGATGGCTGTTTGACCGTCCCCCCGTCCGGACGATACCCTGGAAACTCGAGGGCCGCTCTCGATGCGGCTCCCGCTCCTGGAGGCGAAGGGGTCCTGGTGGGCCCAGCGGTCTTCAAAGCCGACTTTGGGACGGCAAACCCGGCCCAGGTGGGTTCGATTCCCACACGCCTCCGTCGCTGGCTAGCGTGCGCTCGGTTTGCCAGGCCCGGGCCCTACGAGTCGAACCAGTCGGTCTAATCCTCGGCGAGGAAATCTTCCTCGGGATCGACCATCCCGACCCTGCAGATCGGGCACTCGCTGGTCAATTTCTCGGGATCCTGGAGATCTTCCAGGCTCCAGGCATACGAGTGGCCGCACTCCGGGTACTGCTTCGTGATCCTCACGTGCTGCATTCGCCTCGCCCTCCAGGCGCATTATAGCCCTCCGCAGCGCTCGAATCGGACGCGAGATGGCCAGCCTTCTTTTGGTTAAATCAAAGTTAAATTTGCTGCCAATCGATTAAGTCGCCAATAACCATCCGTTGGCTCCGTTGAACGCCTTGCCCTGGCAGTGTTAGGTTCTTGTTGGCTTAAGCAATCGTTAACCGCCATCGGGCGGGTCTCATCACCTGGAGGGGAGCTTGCGCGCCGAACGATCGATCGCCCTGGTTGGCCTCGTGGGCCTGCTCGGGCTGGCTGGTTGTGGCACGAACGGATACGCAGGCCTGGGCCTCGATTCCAGCGTCAGCATGGAATCCGGCACCCTGTATTCACGCAACGGCGTGGCCGCCATCCTGGTCAAGACCGTCGGGCCCCTCTCGGAGTCGACCCAGCTGGCCAGCCTCGGCGCGCAAGAGGTCAGTCTCGATCCGGCCCTGACCGCCATGGGCTGGCGTCGGCTCGCCGTTCCGTCAGGGAGCGTGGGCAATGCGCTGTCGGCGGTGACCGGGGATCCCGACGTCGTCGCGGCCGAACCGGACAACGAGATCGACGCCCCCGTGACCTTGGCGGCTCCCGCACTGCCGACCGCAGGAACGGTTTTCGGTTCCTCGCCCTTGCCGGCTCCGAACTCGCAGCAATATGCCCCCCAGATCACCCGGGCCGAGGAGGCCTGGTCCATCAGCACGGGCCAGGGTCAGGTCATTGCGATCGTCGATAGCGGCATCGACCCGGGTCATCCGGACTTTGCCGGGAGGATCGCCCCGGGCTGGAACACGGTCGACAATACGAACGACGATCGCGACGACTACGGCCACGGGACGCACTGCGCCGGGATCGCCGCGGCGTATGCCAGCGGGCCGAACGGCGTGATGGGCATCGCTCCGGGCGCCACTCTGCTCCCGGTCAAGGCCCTGCGAGCCGATGGATCCGGATCCAATTCTTCGGTAGCTGGCGGCATCACGTGGGCCGCCGACCATGGCGCCACGGTCATTAGCCTGTCGCTCGGCGGACCCGCCGACTCGAAGGTCCTCGACGACGCCGTCGCGTACGCTTTGGGTCGGGGCTGCTCGGTGGTGGCGGCGATGGGGAATGCCGGCGATCACGTGAAATCGTTCCCGGCGGCCATTCCCGGCGTGATCGCGGTGGGCGCCACCGATCGGGACGACCGGATCGCCAGCTTCAGCCAGTACGGTAACTGGAACTCCGTCAGCGCGCCTGGAGTGGGCATCTACTCGACGTTCCCGACCTATCACGTGACGCTGAACGACGAGGGCCTGTCGGAAAACTACGCCTCGCTCGACGGGACCAGCATGGCGACTCCCGCGGTCGCGGGGGCCGTTGCCGACATCCGGGCGGCCCGGCCGCATCTGCTACCGGTCCAGATCAAGGCCATTCTTCAGGATTCGGCCGACAAGGTGGCGGGCAGAACAGACTTCGACCCCCACTACGGCTACGGTCGCATCGACGTGCTGGCAGCCCTGCAATCGCAGTAGGCAGATTTGAAGGATCGAGCTCGATCCCTTGAAATCGGATCCTTCTAAGGAGTCGGTGGTACGGCTGCCGCGGAGATGGCCGCGGCCTGGCGGGCGCCGTCGCCGTTCTGCAGCAGCGCCGACGAAGCCCCGCTGGTGGCCGTGGTCGGGCGGAAGATGGCCAGCTGGATGAGCTGTTGCAGGGAATTGATGACGTTGGCCTGACTGGGTTCGATCAGGCTCGAGCCATCCAGCGAGCCGAGGTTGACCTCGTCGATGCCCTTCAAGGAGTTGCCGACGGCCAGCTTGCGGAGCTGCTGAAGCAGCATCATGACCGCCGCACGCTGGTTGCCGTCCATCTGGACGGCCAAGTTGTGCAGGATCGCCTGCAGCTGCTCGTAGTTGAGCGGGGCGTTCGGCCCATCCATCTGCTGGATAAGCTGCGTCAGGGTCCGGAGGATCTGCTGGATGCGATCGACCATCGCCTCGATATCGCCCAGGGAGCCGCCGGATAGCAGGGCCTCGGCGTCTTGCAGGACCCCCATGAACAGCGCCGCGATCTCGGGCGGGAGGTCCGCGAGCATCGACTTGAGCTCGGCAATCAGCGCCTGGAGCTTGATCTGGGCGGGACTGGCCTGGACCGGGCCGTTGCCGTTGTACTGCGTCAAGGGCGACGTGCCGCGCTGTGCGGTCAAGACGTCGGCGATGTTGTCCATGGATCCTCCCGTGGAAGAAACCTCTTCCCGTGTTTCGTATTCCCTGACGGCGTCTGGTTTCTTTCGTCTTGTAGCGAGTATTTCATCACCGCCAAAAGCTGGGGTTTGGCTCTTAATGAGGGCATGATGGTCTGGCAGAGCAAGGCCCGGCGCTTCGGGGCGCTGGGCGGCGACGTGTCGAGCTTCCATGGCAGGGGCGGCGCAACCGCGAAGGGTCCCGGAGCGCCCCGGATTGTGGTCGTTGCGGCGTTACTGGCCGCGACGATCTCGGGCTGCGCCGGCCGGCTGGCGCGTTTCGACTACGAGGAGCCGGCCGCGCCACCGGTACCGCCGCCCGCTCCGCGGACCGCTCCGGCCGGCCCGCCAGCCGCGCCGCTGTCACCGGCCAGCAATCCGCTGACTCGAGATCAGCTCCTGGCATTCATCCACTGGCGCAACAACAAGCTGGACGGGCCGTCGGCGGATCATCTCGCCGACCTCATCATCGCGGACAGTCAGGCGGCCAATCTCGACGATCGCCTGGTGGCGGCGGTGGTGGCGGTGGAGTCCTCGTTCGACGCGACGGCGACGTCGTGCACGGGCGCCGAGGGCCTGGGCCAGCTCATGCCCGGCACAGCTCAGCAGCTCGGGGTCAGCGACCCTTACGACCCGGACCAGAACCTGCAAGGCACCGTGCGCTATCTCGCCTGGTTGCTGGCGCTCTGGAACGGTCGAGCGGATCTGGCCCTGGCCTCGTACTCGACCGGGATCAATACCGTGCGCCACGAGGTTGCCTCGGGCCAGTCGCTCGACTCGACCCAGATGCATTACGTGCAGCTCGTCCGGGGCATGTACGAGCGTTTGATGTGAGTTGCCCACCGTCTGCGTCGACACTCTCGAATGAAACGCCACCTGCCGAGGGGGCTACGCAGCAGCTTGCCCGCAGCGGGGGGTAGTTTGCGGGGGGCAAGGCCCCCTGCAAGTCACGGCCCCGAAGGGGAGTTTCCCCCTAGTTGCCCACCGTC
>JAJYIO010000337.1 GCA_021790035.1 bacterium
ACAAGGCCTCTGTACTCTCGTTCGTCCTCGAGGGCGTGCATCCGCACGACATCGGGACTCTCCTCGATCGCCAGGGGATCGCCATCCGGGCGGGCCACCACTGCGCCCAGCCGGTAATGGACCGCTTCGGGGTGCCCGCGACGGCCCGGGCCTCCCTTTCCTTTTACAACACCCGCGAGGAGCTCGATCGCCTGCAAGAGGCGCTCGGCAAGGTCAACGAGGTCTTTGGACGATGAACGAACTGGCCGACCTCTACCAGGAGGTCATCCTCGATCACAACCGCAAGCCGCGGAACTTCAAGAAACTCGAGTCCGCAACCCACGCGGCCAACGGCCACAACCCCCTGTGCGGAGACCGGATCACGGTGACCCTGGACGTCCAGGACGGCGTGATCAAGGACATCGGGTTTCAGGGGGCGGGCTGCGCGATCTCGACGGCCTCGGCGTCCTTGATGACAGAGGCCCTCAAGGAGCGGCCCATCGCGGACGCGCTCGCACTCCTCGATGCCTTTCGCGATCTGGTCACGGGGGGGCTGCCTGGCCACGATCTGGGCAAGCTCGAGGTCTTCTCGGGCGTCAGCGAGTACCCGGCCCGGGTCAAGTGCGCGACACTCTGCTGGCACACCGTGGCAGCCGCGCTCGGCGAGCACCGGCAGGATGTCGTGACGACCGAGTGAGCGCACCGGGCGATGGCGATCGGGGTTCTTCTCGAGTGGAGGCAAGGATTCGGTGGGAGATCTGGAGAATCCGGTGATGGATGGTCTTGAGGTCGAAACCTCGGCAGGACAGGCAAAGGACCCGCAACGGGACGATCCGGCGCCGGACATCAAGGAGCTGGACCGGCAGGTCATCGATGTCCTCAAGACGATCTTCGACCCAGAGATCCCGGTCAACATCTACGACCTGGGCCTGATCTACAAGGTCGAGGTCGACGTCGAAGGCAACGTCGCGGTGCAGATGACCCTGACTGCCCCCGGCTGCCCGGTGGCGGAGTCCATGCCGGTCGAGGTCGCGGCCAAGATCGAGACCATCCCTGGCGTCGTGCGGGCCAAGGTCGATATCGTCTGGGAGCCGGCCTGGCACAAGGACATGCTGAGCGAAGAAGCCAAGCTCACGCTCGGCTTCTACTGATCTGCCACCCGACGCGCTGCCAGCGAGATCGGGCTCCGCAAGACCGACCCGTGGATGATGGTCGACCTGAACCCGAGGCCGAAGCGTACCTTCGTACGCGAGGCGAGGGGACGCGAACGTAAGCCGGGGCCACGTCAACCAGAAACAGGTCTAAACAGGGTCACCTTGACCGTCATCCCTTCCGCCATGCTTCGTCAACCGCTGCAGTGCCTGCTCACGTACCCGCCGTGTACGCTGCGCGGGCATTTTGCGGATTTCCTCGCCTGGCGGACGTCTTCCAATCCATGTGAACCTGTTCAGATCGCCGGCGGCTCGGTGAGCCAAAGGCGCCGCAGCCGCGACGTCTGGACCTCGGTGAACAGGAGGTTGCCCACGGAGTCGAGCATCATCCCGCCGATGTCGCCCAGTGCGCTGTCTTCTGCCAACCCGTCCTCGGGATCGTGCCCGGCGCCGGCCAGGGTCGTGATGATTCCCGTCGATAGATCGATGGCTCGGATCCGGGGCGTGCTCCATGAGCCGATGAGCAACCGATTGTTGGCGGGATCGAGAACCAGGGCGCTGGGCTGGCCAATCGAGGCCTGCGTCGCGGGCCCGCCGTCGCCGGTCGCGCCATCGACCCCGTCTCCCGCAAAGGGGTGGAGCTTGCCATCCGGGGTCACCTCGACGATCCGGTACGCCTCGAGCTCCGCGATGTACAGGTCGCCGGTCGCATCGACCGCGATGGCGCTGGGGCTGAACAACGACGTCTGAGTTGCGACGGCTCCATCGGGGGGGGGCGTGAGGGCGTTCCCGGGCTGGTAATTGCCAGCGACCGTCTGGATCGTCCCGGATTGAAGAAGGTTGGCGGGGTCGCATGGCGGGATCTTGCGCACCACGTCCTCTCCCAGATCGCAGATGTAGATCGAGCCGTCGGCGCCGGTCGCCAGGCCCATCGGGTAGATCAGGTTGGCCTGCGACAGCGGACCGTCCGAAGGTCCGTCGTTGTTGACGTTGCCGTGAACGAGCGTCTGGATCGTGCCATCGGGGAGAACCAGGCGCAGGCGCTGGCCCACGAACTCGGTGAACGCGAAAGCCCCATTCGCCAGCGGCACGACCCCGCGAGGTTCCTGGACGATAGCCTGCGTGGCCGGTCCACCGTCGCCGACGACATCGGTGATCTGGCCGGCCTGCAGACGCGCCGGAACTTCCGAGATCGCCCCGCCGCCAGCCACGGTCGAGACCGTTCCGTCGGGCGCGATTCGCCGGATCCGGTTATTGCCGGTGTCGGCCACGAAGATCGAGCCATCGGGAGCCTTGACCAGGCAGTTGGGATCGGAAAACTGCGCCGCTGACTCCGAGAGGCCGTCGCCAGCAAATCCGGCCTGACCGCCCGCCAGCGTGTCGACGATCGAGATGTGGAATCCGAGGAGAGATTCCCAGGCTTGCTTGAGGGCCAGAGAGCGTGTGCCGAACTGAACCAGGTAGTTTCGATCCATCGCTGGAATGGCTCCGACCGACAGATCGGGAACAGAGAGCTGGCCCGCGTCGAGCGCGGTCTGCGTGAGGTCCACCAGGGTCGGGATGTGCTGCAGCGAGGGGTCGAAGGATCCGATGGTGACGTCCGGGCCGGCTTGCTGGGCACGCGAACGCAAGAACTCGGTGACGAGCGTGCTGGCCAGGGTCATGGTGATGTCGTTCTGGCCTGCGTGACTGTCCAGGAACCCGACCATCCTGCGATTGCCGCTCATGACGGCGTCCACGATGACCGAGTTGGTCGCCGGCGCCTTGGGAAAGAAGAAATCACCGTTCCCGTCCGTTGTCGTGGTGAGCGTGGTGCCGGTTTGCGGATCGACGAAGATGCGCTCCTGGGTGTCGGTGAGGTAAACCAAGGCCCCTGCCAGCGGAAGGGTGGAAAGCGCGGCCACTCGGTAGGCCGATGCGTTGTTCGAGATCAGCGTGGCTGGAGCCATGACGGACCCCGATAGCGCCGCCGCGTTGTTGGACATCAACGAGCCGGCATTGTTGGAAATCAAACCGCCCGTGTTATTCGAGACGATGGGCGAGGCCTGCCCGGTGCCACTGCTCTGGGAACCGCCGCTGTTCAAACCAGAGAGCCCAAGTTCGCCGCCTGCCATCACGGCAGCCTTGGCATAAGAATTGACCGACGCACCGGAAAGCTGACAGGCCGCCAGGCCCGCCGCCAGGGCAAGACCGGTCAACGCCTCGACCGATCGGCGAATGCCGCTGTGCGACCTCAACCGTCCTCCCTCTGGATCGTCGGGCTCGTTTCTCCCGCTTCCTTTGTACCCCGGAACTCGCGCGAGCACTCCCATCGCGCCACGAGCGCTCGAGTCCCCCACCGGCTTGGCCGACAGACTTGAATGAAACGCCACCTGCCGAGCGGGGCTACGCAACAGCTTGCCCGCAGCGGGCAGCGCAGGGATGGCCTTGCCGGGTCAAGAACCAGTTTCTCGACCCGAGCCCGAGTCCGACGTGCGCCCCGAAACGAACTCCCTGCTCGACCGGCTGCGAGTCGAGCTACCGGAACAGCCTCCACAGGGGGCCGGGTTTGCGGATCGCCTGCGCGGCCTGCAGCGGGGCCGTCTGCGATAGGGTGCCGGTCGTCAAGGTCAAGCTGGCCACGCCCTGACCCGGTTCGATCGGGAGCTTGGTCGCGGTGAGCTTGACCGCCAGGTCGATGGGCATCCCGGGATAACCCAGCACCTGCAGAGGGCTGGCCGGAGCCAGGGTGGAATCCTGCCCCCAGGCCGTGGTCAACCGCGCGAGCCCATCGGCGGGAGGTGCGATGGCATAGGTCCGGAACTGCGG
>JAJYIO010000338.1 GCA_021790035.1 bacterium
TCCTGCCGGATCACCTCGAGCATGCTGGATCGCATGTACCGGCTCCATCCGGCCACCGACACGATCGACAGCATCGTGACGGGCAACACCATGTGCCAGGCCACGTCCAGGATGCCGCCGTGGCCGGCGATGGAGTGGATGCCGCCCGCCGGGAACCACCGCAGGTCCGCAGCGAAGATCAGCATCAGCACCACACCGAACCAGAACACCGGCAGGCTGTAGCCGATGAAGGCCAGCGCGGTGACGGTGAAGTCGAACGCAGAGTACTGCTTGATCGCACTGGCCACGCCCAGCAGGACCCCGACGATCAGCGAGACGACGAGCGAGGCCCCCATCAACATCAACGTGTTGGGCAGGCGCGAGAGGAACATGGCGAGGACGGGCTGGCCGCTCGTGAGCGACGCGCCGAAATTGCCGGTCAGCATCGCGCCGAGCCAGAAGAAGTACTGCATCCACAGGGGCTTGTCGAGGCCCATGATGTGCCGGATCTTGGCGAGATCCTCGGGCCGGATGTGGGGATTCTGGGCGTAGGCCGCCAGCGGCCCGCCCGGCATGAGGTGCATCAGGAGGAAGAGGATGAGCGTGACCCCGAGCAGCAGGGGAATGCTGGTCAGGATCCGGCGAACGACATAGGCGCCCATCTAGCCGATCATCCTCTCTGCAACGAGCCTCATTTCGGCTGCTCCTTCACGTACCAGTCCTGCGTATTCCACAGGTTGCCGGCGGATGTCGGGTTGGGCCGGAAGCCGCCCACGCGGTCGTTTATGGCGTCGATCGCCGTCCAGTTGAGCAGCGACAGCATCGGCATGTCGCGCCACAGGTCGTACTGGATGCGCTTGTAGATGGCCTGGCGCTTGGCCACGTCGATCGTGGAATCGCCCGCGACGGTGAGGCGATCGACCTCCGGGTTGGAGTAGAAGGTATCGTTCTCCCCGTTGGGCGGGAACTGGTGGCTGTTCCACAGGAAGACATCGTCGGGATCGGGCGACGAGATCCAGGCGAAGAGGGCGATCTGAAACTTGCCCGTGTTGAGCAGGCCGTCCGGACGGCCAAAAAGCGTGTCAGCCTGCACGTTCTCGATGTTGAGCCGGATGCCCACCTTGCGCAGGTAGTACTGGACCACGCGCTCGGTGAGTTCGCGGGGCTTCATGCCCGCCGTCGTGACGATCGTGAACGAGAGACGCTTGCCATCCCTGGCCCGGATGCCGTCTGGACCCGGCTTCCAGCCGTCGGCGTCGAGGATCTGCTCGGCCTTGGCGGGATCGTAGGGATACATCGACTCGATGGCCGGATTGAAGTAGAGCTTGTTGAGCGGCGACTGATCGCCGTACGCGGGCGTGTAGAGGCCCTTGTAGATGATCTTGGACAGCTTCTCGTCGTTGATCGCGTAGGCCATCGCCCGGCGAACCACCGGATCCTTGAGGATGGGATCGTGGGTGTTGAAGTCGAGATGGTCGTACTCGAGCGCCGGCGTCGTCAGCACCTTGATGCCGGGCATGGCCTTGAGCTGATCGTACTGGGTGATGGCCGCGCTCTGGTAGATGTCGATGTCGCCGCTCTCGAGCTGGATGAAGGCCGAGTTCTGGTCCGGCACGAACTTCATGATGAGTTCTTTGAGCCTGGGCTTGTGGCCGTAGTAGTAGGGATTGGGCACGTACGTGATGTGGTCGCCCGAAACCCAGTCCTTGATCTTGAACGGCCCCGAACCGATGGGATGGCGGTTCCACTTGCAGTGGTTGAAATGGCTGTCTCCGGGACGGTCCTGTTCTGCGACGTCCTTGGCCAGCAGGTGCTCGGGCAGGATGGTGCCCCAGAGGTTCAGGTAAGGCGCGTAGATCGACTTGAAGTGGACGATCGCCGTGTACGGATCCGGAGTGTCGATGCGCGTGATGCGGTCGAAGCCATCGCGGGAGCTGGCCATCACGGTGGGATTCATGTCGACCTTCCACGTGAACACCACGTCCTTGGACGTGACGGGCACGCCATCCGACCACCGGGCGTGCCGCATGTGGAAGGTGACCGACATGCCCTTGCCCTCGAGCTTGACCAGGCCGTTCTCGAGGGTCGGGACCTGGAGCGCCAGGTCGGGGAAGAAGTGCATCTTGTTGTCGACCTGCACCAGCCCGGAGAAGATCGGGGACATCGCGTCGACGCTCGCCATCATGTTGGAGATGATGGGATTGAGGCTGTCTGGTTCCTGCTGCTCCTCGATGACGATGACCTGGCGCGGCGCGCCCCGGTCGGCGGTCGCCGGCGCGCAGGCCACCATGCCTGCGCCAAGGGCCACGGCGAGGCCGAGGGATCCCGCCCGCATGGCGGCCCGCATCCTGCTGCGCATGGCCCTCACGCCCGGGGCACGGTCGCGAGCAGGTGCGAAACCGGGGCCACCTTGTGAAGGTGGCAGGCCACCATGTGCCCTCCGCCGACGTCGCCCAGCGGCGGATCCTCGGTCTTGCAGAGATTGTTCGGGACCTCGTTGACCAGCGGGCAGCGGGTGTGGAAACGGCAACCCGATGGCGGGTTGACCGGGCTCGGAAGGTCCCCCTGGAGCAGGATGCGGTCGCGCTTGCGCTGGGTGGGATCCGCGATGGGGGCGGCCGACAGGAGGGCTTGCGTGTAAGGATGCTTGGGCTCGGAATACAGGCGATCCGAGGTCGCGAGCTCGACCATCTTGCCCAGGTACATGACCGCCACGCGATCGCTGATATGCTGCACGGTCGCGAGGTTGTGGGCGATGAACAGATAGGTGAGCTTGAACTCGTCCTGCAGATCGGCCAGGAGGTTGAGCACCTGAGCCTGGACCGAGACATCCAGGGCGCTGACCGGCTCGTCGGCGACGATGAATTCGGGGTTGATCGCCAGGGCCCGGGCGATCCCGATGCGTTGACGCTGCCCGCCCGAGAACTCGTGCGGATAGCGGTTGGCGTAGGTCGGGGACATCCCGACGCGCTCGAGAAGTTCCTTGACGCGCTGCTGTATCTGCTTGCCGTCCATCAGCTTGTGCACGCGCAGCGGCTCGGCGATGGAGTCGCCGACCATCATGCGGGGATCCAGCGAGCCGTAGGGATTCTGGAACACGATCTGCATCCGGCGGCGCATCGGTCGCATGTCGCGATCCTTGAGGGACACGAGTTCCGTCCCGCCGAAGCGGACCGAGCCGCTCGTGGGCTCGATGAGCCGCAGGATCAGCCGACCCGTGGTCGACTTGCCGCAGCCCGACTCGCCCACGAGGCCGAGCGTCTCGCCCTTGAGCACGTCGAAGGAGATGCCGTCGACCGCCTTGACGGCGCCGACTTCCCGGCGGAAGACGATGCCTCGGTGGATCGGAAAGTGCTTCTTCAGATCCTTGACTTCGAGGAGCTTTTCGGTCATCTAGGCCATCCCTTCGCGGCGCGGGCACATAGTCGGGTGACTGTCGCGGGAATCAAAGAGTCACGGGCTAGCGGGCGGCACCCGCAGGTGCCGGGGTGTCCTGCTGACCCGCCGAGACCCAGCACCGGACCATGTGATTGGTGTCGATCTGCTCCAGGAGCGGCATCTGCTGGCTGCACTTGCGGGTGTAATCGGTACAGCGCGGGGCGAACGCGCAGCCGGACGGCAAGAGCGCCAGCGACGGCGGCTGCCCCTCGATGGGAACCAGGCGGGACTTCTTCTCGCCCAGCTGGGGGATGCTCTTGAGCAGGCCCCGGGTGTACGGGTGCTTGGGATTGGCGAAGATCGTCGCGACGTCGCTGTACTCGACCACCTTGCCGGCATACATCACCGCGACGTAGTCGCACATCTCGGCAACGACGCCGAGATCGTGGGTGATGAGGATGATCGCCGCCTCGCGCTGGCGGCGGATGTCGTCCATCAGGGCCAGGATCTGGGCCTGAATGGTGACGTCGAGGGCGGTGGTCGGCTCGTCGGCGATCAGAAGTTCGGGTTCGCAC